>JANYHG010000172.1 GCA_025359165.1 Hyphomicrobiaceae bacterium | reverse complement strand
CGAACGATCCGGCCGCTTCAGTGAGGGATTTTGTCTCCGGCGCTTACACTCACCATCAGCACCAAAATCTGCAGAAAATATCCAGCGTGCTGCGTTTTGTGACATGCCGGCCCCGACGATCTTCTTATACCAAAAATATACTGAATTTTCGTTAGTTCAGCGTCGTGACTAAGTCAAGCAAATCAAAAATCTGTTAATACCTGATTGAGAAAACGTGGAAGTAACGCGACTTAATGAGGTCATGAGAACGAGGCATCAGGGTGTCGAATGCTGACAACCAGAGGACTGCGGACATGACGCAAATCCAAAGCTGCCGTAACCGCAATCTGACCGCCGTCGCGACGGCGGTCGCGTCCGGCTTGATGATGATCACGTCCACGAGCGCCAACACGCCGCGACTGACCGCAAATATTGCGGAGGGCGCGACACCGTTGACCGTGACCTTCACCGGCGACAGCGATGGCGTCGTCTTTTTCGGAGGACTACAACTGCACTTCGGTGATGGTCACGTGGCAAATTTATGCGCACCTGGAAGCGCATGCCGCAATATTTCCACCGCGCACACGTATGGCCAACGTGGCGTCTACCTCGCGACACTCGTCGGCAGCGGTGAAGGTGGGGCCAAACCGCTGGCGTCGGTACAAATCAGCGTGCGTTGAACGCACGACGCACAGCACCTTGCCAGTTACGCAACAGCTTGTTGTCTCCTTCCTTTTCGGCTCCGGTCAGGGTCATCGGCTCAATTGGAAATAAGGCTCGGGAGCACGTCACTGTCCGATTACGACGCTATCTGATTACGAGACTGTCCGATTACGACGCTGTCTGATCAAGGCGCTATCGCAACCCTGCCCTGTCGGAATATTTCAACTATGCGCATGTCAGGTTCGACGCCGAAGCCTGGATGAAACTATGGGAGCAGGTCCAGCGACCGACCGCGACGGGCGCAAGTGCTCGGGCGACTGATCGATCGACGACCGTCCACGCGGCCCGCCACCTCGCCCCCCCCCGCACCACACCCCTCAATTGCCCTCTGCGACAGGGATGCTAAGCTGCGGCCAGTTTCAATCAGCCACCGTTCGGAGCCTGCTCATGTCCAAAAAAGTCGCCGTCATCACGGGAGGTGGCACCGGTATCGGTCGCGAATCGGCGCTGCAGCTGCAGGCTGACGGCTGGGACGTGGTGGTCACCGGACGCCGCAAAGAAGAGCTCGAGAAAACCGTCGCGATGGCCAAGCCGGGCGGTGGCAAAATGCTCGCGGTGGCCGCCGACGTCACCAAGGAAGTCGAGGTCAAACGTCTGTTCGCCGAGACGGTGAAAGCCTTTGGCCGGGTCGATTTCCTGTTCAACAACGCCGGCATGGGTGCGCCACCCGTTCCGATGGACGAATTGCCGGTCGCGACCTGGCAGGCGGTGGTCGACGTCAACCTCACCGCCTCGTTCCTCTGTGCGCAGGAGGCCATGCGTCACTTCAAGGCGCAGCAGCCGCGCGGTGGCCGCATAGTCAACAACGGCTCGATTTCGGCGCATGCACCGCGGCCCAATTCGGTCGCCTACACCGCCACCAAGCACGCGATCACCGGTCTCACCAAATGCATCGCGCTCGACGGCCGCAAGCACAACATCGCCTGTGGCCAGCTTGACGTCGGCAACGCCGATACGAACATGGGCGGACGCATGAAGGCTGGCGTGCCGCAAGCCAACGGTCAGGTTGCCGCCGAGCCGGTGTTCGATCCTGTCCACTGCGGCTCTGCCATCCGCTACATGGCATCGCTGCCGCTGGACGCGAACGTGCTGACGATGACTATCAAGGCGACCGCGATGCCCTTCGAAGGTCGCGGCTGATCTGATGGCGCAGGGGAAATCGGCTGCAGCGCTGATCGAGACCTACAACGCCGAGCGCGAGCCTGAACGGCTTGCGCTCAAACGTGCGGCGATACGTGCGAACGTTTTTTCGTTTTTTCGTGGGACTGCGCACCTCTATTGGCAGCGCGCGGCGGAGGCGGCGATCGACGCCACCGCACCGCCGGCGTGGTGTTCGGGCGATCTGCATCTGGAAAATTTCGGCACCTATCTCGCCGATAACGGGCTCGCGTATTTCGACATCAACGATTTCGACGAGGCGGCAAAAGCGCCGTGCGATTGGGAAATGCTGCGCCTGCTGTCGTCGATCGCGGTGGCGGCACCGTCGCTGACGCTCGCCAAGCCAGAAACCAAGGAGCTGATGCTGGCTGCGGCGGCGGCCTATCTGAAAGCGATCGCGACCGGCAAGGCACTGTGGATCGAACGCCGCACGGCGACGGGTGCCATCGGCGACCTTTTGACGGCGTTGAAATCGCGCAAGCAGGTGCGGCTTCTGGAGCGCCGCACCACCCTGACCAAGGGCGGTCGTCGCCTCGATGTGCCTGGAGACAAGATGCTGCCGATCACCGCCGCCGATCGTACGCGATTGAAAGCGTTCGCACCGACCTTGGCAAAAACCATAGACATGCCAACGACGTCGCCCGCATACTTCACTTTCATCGATGCAGCCCGCCGCATCGCCGGCACAGGCAGCCTCGGAGTCGCCCGTTTTGTCCTGCTGACCGAGGGCACAGGGTCGCCCGATGGTAACGTGTTGATCGACCTCAAAGCCGCCACGCCCTCGTCGCTCGCCGCCCATAACGTCGCCAAGCAGCCGAAATGGCAAAGCGACGCCGATCGCATCGTCGGCATCCAGCGTCGCTGTCAGGCCGTGCCCCCGCACCTGCTGCATGCGGTGGCATTCGATGGGCGCCCCTTCGTCGTCAAGGAACTGCAGCCGAGCGCCGACAGGCTCGATCTCGCGCGTATCGCGGGGCAGAAGAAAGCCCTGCAGCCGGCCATCGAGACGATGGCGCGATTGGCTGCCTGGGCGCAATTGCGATCCGCCGGTCGGGACGGCACGGCGACCCCGGACGCACTCATCGACTACGCGGCCAATATGAAAAGCGATGGCCCGACGCGGCTGGTCGAGGTGGCCCGTGCGCTGGCGTCGACGACGACGGATGATTTCAAAGACTACTGCTCGGCGTACGACAAGCCCGTTGCCTCCTCCAGCCGCAAGACGTAGAGCGCTGGTCTCGGTCGAGCTTGATGACGGCGGCACAATCTGCTTCATCTCTGATGATCTTTGGAACGCAATGCGGCGATGCGATCGGACGCGCGTTCACGTTGAAGTTCAGACGTCATCCCGAGAGGACCGGACGACCGTGACTGCGCACCTGGATCCAGAGCGGCTGTGTCGCGCTCCCTGGCTGAAGTCGCCGGCGCTGCAGCGGGTGTTCGCGGCGCTGGCTGCGACCGGCAAGACAAGCCGTGCCGTCGGCGGCGCGGTACGCAACACACTGCTCGGCGAACTCATCGACGACGTGGATATCGCCACGGCTGCAACTCCCGATGAAGTCATCGCGGCGGCAACTTCCGCTGGTCTGACCGCGATCCCCACGGGCCTGCAGCACGGCACCGTTACTGTGGTCGCCGACCACACATCGTTCGAGGTGACGACCTTGCGCCGCGACGTCGCCACCGACGGGCGGCATGCCACCGTGGCTTTCACCGAGGATTGGGCGCTCGACGCCAGCCGCCGCGACTTCACGATCAATGCGCTTTACTGCGATGCCGACGGAATGCTGTTCGACCCCCTCGGCGGCGCTGGCGATCTGGCACCGACGCGCGTGCGGTTCATCGGTGATCCGCGCGCGCGCATCCGCGAAGACTATCTGCGCATCCTCAGGTTCTTCCGCTTTTCCGCCCGCTATGCAGAGGGTGCGCTCGATCCGTCCGGACTGCAGGCGTGCGCCGCCGAGCGCGACGGATTTTCGCGCGTGTCGGCTGAACGCGTTCGCTCAGAGCTGCTTAAGATATTGGCAACCTCGCGCGCACCGGACATCTGTCGCGCCATGCAGTCGAACGGCTTTCTCGTCCCGATACTCGGCACAGCGCCGTCGCCACTGCGGCTGCAGCGCCTGATCGAAATCGAAGCTTTCGCGCACCTGGCCGTCGATCACTTACGACGTCTTGCTGCGCTGGCGATTTACCCGTCGAACGAGATCGACGAACTGGCGCATCGGCTCAGACTGTCGAACCAAGAGCGCAAGCGGCTCGACACAGTTGCCCGGGCCTGGGGGGCCGCCCGCGCTCTCGTCGACACTGCAGGCGTCAAACGCATGGTGTATCGGCATGGTCGCGAAGGTTTCTGCGACGCGATGCTGGTCGCTTGGGCGGGCGACGCCTGCCCGACGACGAGCCTGCCGAGACGAGAGCTGCTCAAGTTCGGCGAGACATGGCGCGTGCCGAAATTGCCGATTTCCGGACCCGATGTCATGGCGCTCGGCGTTCCCGCCGGTCCGAAGGTCGGCAGTTGTCTCGCAGCCGTCGAGGCGTGGTGGCAGTCGCATGATTTCGTCCCCGATCGCCAAGCCTGCCTCGACGAGCTCGCGCGGCGCATCAACTTCGGCGGGCAGATCTGAGCGGCCAACCGTAGCTCGGTGGACACAGTCGTGGATGATCCGGCCGCAACAGGTTCTCTTTGCGCGATAGCATTGGTATTGAGGAGCGGGCAGTGCGCGCGTCATGGTCGACTTGCGGGCAACCAGAACAGTGAGTCATGCGGTGCGTCTGTCGGCGAGTACGATCTGGAAGTGTGGACAGTCCTTGCTGATCGCCTGCGCCCTAATCTTCGCGGCACCACTGGCGCAGGCACAGCTCCTGACGCAAACGCTTTCCGGTGTCGAAGTGGCCGCCGCGCTGCAAAGCGCACTCGGCGGCACCAGCATCCACCTGCACACGCTTGGACCGCTCGCCAACGGCAGCTATCACGCGGCCAACGCCTCCTCCATCAAACTGCCGGTGCGCATCTCGGGGGCACCAGGGCAGCGTAACTTCTTCGATCTGCCGGATGCCAGCACCACCGTGCTCGGTCGCCGCTACGCCTATTACGTGGACCATGTGCGCTCGAATGGCATCTTCGTCACGGCGGGCGCGGACAGCTTCACGGTCAGCGTCACCCTGGGGTCGCCGGGACCGGCGCTGGTGGGTACATGCGTGCGGCTCAAGACTCCCGCCACCCCCTGCGCCGTTTTCGGCGACGCCTTACTACCGGCAATCGAGTGGCGCGATGCGCGTATCGACATCGTCGCCAAACCGATAGTGATCGATCGCAGTCTCGCGCTCGACGTGCAGAGCGTGACGATCGCTGGCGCCTTCGATGTCGGCAAGACCTGCGCATGGCCCCTGATCGGCGGACGGTTGTGTGCGATGGTCGATCGACAGAGCCAGCGCCTGCGCTCGCAACTCGCCGAGCAGGCCAAAGCGACACTCAATACGCTCGACCTGCGTCGGACGGTCGCCGCCGGCGTACGCGAGTATCTGGACACCTCGCTGAATGCACCGCTGCTTGGCATTCGTCGCATAGCCATGCAGAATGGCCAACTTACCCTCGCGCTCGGATTTGGACGCTGACCTGCTCGGTGAGCCTATTTTCAGTTCGCGCCGCAAAAATACCGTACAAAAATTGTTTCCAGCGCATCCCCCGCCGAGGCGCAGACGCCTAACTTCAAAGTCATGACAGATGCCGCTGGTCATACGCCACCTTTCGCTTGCTGAACTGCTCTCGCGTTCCGATGCCTTTCACATGGCTCGCTATCAGCGCCGCTACGAGTGGGGCCGTCGCGAGATGGAGCAATTGCTCGACGATCTCGGTGACGTCCACGGCGCTCAGCGCAGCGAGCCTGCGGCCGACCCATTCCATTTTCTCGGCAACGTCATCGTGTTCTCGCGTGCTTCAGGGCATCTGGAAGTTGTCGATGGACAGCAGCGGCTGACGTCACTCACAGCGGTGATCGCCGCCGCGCGTGATCTGACCGAGGATGCGGTGGTGCGTAACGAGCTTGAACACTTCGTGAGTGTCGTAAGCACCGAGCCGGACACCCACGCACGCCAGCCACGCCTCCACCTGCATCGCGGCGACAACGAGTTCCTGCATCGACACATCCTCGCCGACGGCGCGACCAGCCAGCTCGAAAAGATCGGTCAACAAGACCATCCGGGCGCTGAGTGCCTGCGCGGGAACACGCTGATGGCGCGGACTTGGCTGGCTTCATTGCCGGACGCCGATCGCACCGCTTTCATCCACTTCGTTTTGCAGGGGTGTCGCTTCGTAGAGATCCAGGTGGGCAGCGAAGACGACGCGTTTCGCATCTTCGAAACGGTGAACAATCGCGGCCGCCCGATATCGAGCGAGGACGTGCTCCGTTACGCGCTCGTCGAGTACGCCACCGACGAGCCGAGCAAACGTGACGAATATCTGGCGCGGTGGGATGAAATGGAAGCGGAACTTGGTCCGCTCGGCATTAAGCGCTTCATCTCGGGCTGGCGCACCCGCGCCACCAAGGGCAGTCGCATCAAGCAGGCGTTGCATCGCACCCTACTCGACAGTTTCGATTCGCCGGCCGAAGCGCGCGCCTTTCTCGACAGCGAACTATCCAACGATCTCTCCACCTTTCGGCAGATCGAAACGGCCGACGTGGCCGTTGTCGATGGCAGGGTGAAGCAACGTATCGACGCCGTGTTGCGGTCGCTTGCGCTTGTCGATTTCGACGAATGGCTGCCGGTGGCCTCCGAGCTTTTGGCTCGCGGGGCGGACGATCCGGCGCGGCTGGCACGCGACTTGGCGCGCCTGGAGCGGCTGGCATGGTTCTTCTATCTGAGCCGCGACGACAAAGGCGTCTACCAGGATCGCCGCGAGCGGTTTTCGGTGCTGATGAAGATCGCATCCGACACCGGCACCTTCGATGCGTTACCGCCGCGCTCGTTGCTGAGTGCGGAGCAGCGCGCGAAAATGCGCGACATGGTGCGTGGCCGCTTGGATTCCAAATGGGTGCCGCTGCGCTCGCTGCTGGTCCGGTTGGAGATGGCCCTTGTCGGTGACGGCATTTCGATCGTGCGCAACGACCTGACCATCGAGCACATCCTGCCGTTGCGTCCCAAGTCGAAGGCGTGGCTCTCGCTGTACGACAACAACCAGGTCACCATCACCGAGTTTGCCGAGCAGATCGGCAATCTGTGTCTGGTGTCGTCGGAGCTCAACACCGCACTGGGCAATCAGATCTATTCGAACAAGCGGCGTTTGCTGATGGTCCACGCGATCCCTGCCCGGTCGCCGCTCGCCGCCGACATCGGCATCGAAACGCAATGGACGCGCGACGTCATCAGCCGGCGTTCACTGTGGTTGATCGATGTGTTCTGCGGCATATTCGATATCGCTGCCTGAGCCGACGCTTTACGCTGCACCCTTGCCTTTGACGCCGCGCAGGTGGCGCAGAATTTCCGCCATGACCGCAAGCGCGATTTCGGGCGGCGTCGTCGCTCCGAGATCGAGACCGATAGGCGAGCGGATACGACCGATTTCCGCTTCCGTCAGGCCGGCGCCCGCCAAACGCTCGACGCGCTTGGCATGATTTTTCCGCGAGCCCAATGCGCCTATGTAAAAGCATTCGGCCCGGCAGGCGAGTTTCAACGCTTCGTCGTCGATGTGGCCGACATGGGCCAGCGCGGCGACCGCCGTATAAGGATCGAGCTTCAATTTCGGCAACGCGTCCTGCGGCCAGTCGGTGATCAGTTCGACGCCGGGGAAGCGCGCCTCGGCTGCAAACGCCGTGCGCGGATCGACGACGATGGGCGCGAAGCCGGACAGCCGCACGAATTCGGCAAGCACCTGACCGATGTGCGTGGCCCCGATGATGATAATCCGCGGCGGCGGCAATCGCGCGTGCACGAACGTCTCTCCACCGGGACTGGCTTCGACGTTGCTTACGCCCGACAGGAAACGCCGTGCCAGTTCGCCATCCCGGTCGCCGTCGGTCTCGCCCCGACTCACGATCTGCCGCACGCCGTCGGCGAGGCGGGTTCGCACGATCATGGCGTCGCGCTTGGACCGTGCCTCGATCAACGCCGCCACATACGCGCGTCCCTCGTCGCCATCGAGCCGCTCGACAAACACGCGGATTTTGCCGCCGCAGGGCAGCCCCACCCGCCAGGCCGTCTCGTCCTCGACACCGAATGACAGCGTGCGCGGCGCGCCGCCATCGAGCAACTCAATCGCCTCTGTGATCACTTCGCCTTCGACGCAGCCGCCCGAGACCGAGCCTGCAAAGCTGCCGTCGGCTGCGATCGCCATCTGGCCACCCACCGGCACCGGTGCCGATCCCCAGGTCTCGATGATCGTCGCGAGGGCCACGCGACCGTCACGCGCCAGGCTGGCATCGAGCAATGTCAGCACGTCGCTGGCCGTGTTTGCGGTCGAAAAAGATGTGGACATGATCTGTCTCCGCGTGCTGCGAGCCCGATTTCGCCGGGAATTGCGAGTGTACCATAGCGCGTGCCACCGCCACAGCGGCGACGTGCCGCGATCTCCCGACGGCTTAAAGCTCGTATGCAGGCGTCGGTTCGAGGGACGCCATGAAACTGCTCAGGCTCGCAATTGGACTTACGATGGTGGTCGGCGCAGCGACGTTCGCGCTGGCCTCGTTGCCCAGCGGCACGCCAGCGCCTCTCGCGGCCCGGATCGGTCCGTCCCTGCAGAGCGCCAAGGTGTGGGGCTATCAATTGCAGGGCGCGCGAGCCGAAACCATCGCGCCCGACATCGACCTGATCGTCATCGACCACGCCCGCGAGAGCAGTGCGACGCAATTGCTGTCGGCGTCCGACGTCGCCGGATTTCGCGACCGTCCCGGGCGCGCGCCACGCATCGTGCTGGCCTACCTGTCCATCGGCGAGGCCGAGCGTTACCGGTACTACTGGCAGAAGGCGTGGACGTCGAACGCCTATTTCGGGTGGCAGAAGCCGGCTTGGCTGGCGGGTGAAAACAAAGACTGGAAGGGCAATTATCTCGTCCGCTACTGGGATCCCGAATGGCAGCGCGTGATCGTCGATCCCGCGCCTTCGGTGCTGCAGTCGCTACGCCGGTCGTGGCTGGCGGCGACGCCGTTCGGTCAACCACCTGCATACCTCGACAAGATTTTGCAGGCCGGCTTCGACGGCGTCTATCTCGATCGTGTCGACGCCTTCAGCGAGTGGGAAAAGACCAGACCCGGTGCCGAAGCCGAGATGAGCGCCTTCGTGCAGCACCTGTCCGCCTATGCGAAGATCCGCAAGCCCGGCTTCCTGATCGTGCCGCAAAACGGCGAAGAACTGGCAGCGCGCAAAGAGTATCGGCGCGCCATCGACGGCATCGCAAAGGAAGATCTGCTGTTCGGCGTCGAGACGCAGGAAGCTCCCAACGACCGCGACGAGACCAGGCGCTCCATCGAACTGCTGCAGACCGTGAAGCGCGAGGGCAAACCCGTGTTCGTCGTCGAATACCTGAGTGACCGCAAAAAGCGCGAATTTGCGCAGGCGCGTGCCGTCGAAACGGGCTTCATCGTCACATTCGCCGGGCGTGAATTGAACCGGCCGCCCGAGTTGCTGCCGCCGGTGCCAGCGGCGGCAAAGCCAGTGTCACCGGCCGGAACTCCACCGCCCGCCATACCGAAGCCACAGCCGTAAACGCCTGTGGATGCGTTGCATTTGCACATCGCCTGTGTTTGCTGGCGCGGCCCAGATTGCACGCGCAACGCGTTCTCAACATCTGTTCTTTACATTGCCGCATAGAGGTCTCTGACGCGCCCTGCGAATCAGCGACAACTCGACGATGCTTACCGTAAAGTTGTGTCTTGTGTCGGCTTCAGTGGCGTTCGCGCTGGTGTCCGGCCGTCTTGTTCTCCCCGTCGAGGCGCGCAATTGGCCAGCGCCTGTGCCCATCGACGAAAGCTTCGCCGGCGTTGCCCGCGTGCTTGATGGCGACACCATCCACGTCGGTGACACCCGTGTCCGTCTCGACGGCATCGATGCCCCTGAAAGCAACCAGACCTGCAAACGCGCGACCGGCGAAGACTGGGCCTGCGGCACGGAATCGACGCACGCGATGCGCCAACTCGCCGAGGGACGAGAGGTCGTCTGCCGCAATCACGGGCTCGACAAATACGGCCGCACGCTCGGCACCTGCTTCGTCGAGGGCCGCAACATCAACATGGAACTGGTCAAGCTGGGACTTGCATGGGCTTACGTGAAATACTCGACCGCCTATACCACCGAGGAAGCGGAAGCACGGCGCGCCAAGCTCGGCGTGTGGCAAGGGCAAGCGATGCCGGCGTGGGAGTTTCGTAAACTCGCCTGGACGCAGGGCGAAGCGCAGGCGCGCGATCAGCATGGCCCGGCCGGATGTGCCATCAAGGGCAATGTCACCGCCAACGGCCACATCTATCATATGCCGTGGGGCCGCTGGTACGCGCAGGTGCGGATCGAGGGCCACGCCAGCAAACGCTGGTTCTGCTCGGAAACCGAAGCCCAGCAGGCCGGCTGGCGACCGGCCTACCAGTAAGCCCATATGCAGAGAGGCGATCTGCAACAGATCGCCTCTTGTCGGTCGTTAACTGTCGTTGTCGAGATCAGGCCGCGCTGCGGGCTGCAGCATCGATGTGTTGCATCAACTTTTCGTCCATGCCGAGACCCGATCCAAGCGCGACCAGGAAGTCGTTGTTCTCCTGGCTGTCCACATCGACGGCGACCCGCGCCGCAGTGAACACCTGCACGGCTTCCTGTTCGGTTTTGACGCCCGCGACGAGTTGCTCGACGGTCGCCGGGTTATTCAGTTCGTTGGCCAGGAACTGTTCTGCGCCAGCCTCCATGCCCGCCTGCTTCAGACTGCCGAAGATCTTTTCCTGTTCCTTCGGATCGATGCGGCCGTCGGCGGCGGCTGCCGCGATCATCGCCCGAATATACAGCAGCGCCGAATCGTGCGTGACGGCAGCGGTTTCATAGCCGGTGCCGCGCGGAGCTTCGGTCAACTGTGCGACATCCGCGCCGGAGATGAGCGGACGGCCCGCCTGATAATTTTGCAGCGCCTTGTAGGCGAGGCCGCCGATCAGCGCGAGGCTGCCGATCTTTATCGCCTTGCCGGCGAGCGCCCGGCCGGCATGCGTGCCGAGCACGATGGCACCCAGACCGCCGGCGGCAGCGCCCGCGCCAGCTTGGTTCTTGGAGACCCAATCTTTCACCTGATTGAGGATGTCGTTGGGATCTTGTCCCGTCGCGCCCTGTGTCGCCGCACGGACATGACCGGATGCGCCGGTCGCATCGTCGATCCGACGCGCGCCTTCGCTCACGCCCGACTTGGCCTGTCCCAGCACTTGGCCGAGGATATCGGCGAGGCCGCCACCTGCGCCAGCCGCGCCGCCAGCGCCACCGATCTGGGCCTGCAGCTTCCGTAGCAAGTCTTCGAGGCCACCACCGCCTGCCGCTTCCGTCTGCGGTGCTGCGTGCGGGGTCGGTGCGGCGTTCGCCTGCTGGCCACCGCCGAGCACCTTGCCGAGCAGATCCCCGAGGCCACCGCCACCGAGTGAGGCACCCTGGCCGCCGCCCTGTTGAGGCTGTTGCTGCTGGCCGAGCTTAGCGAGAATATCGGCGAGACCACCGCCTTGTCCGGCTTGGGCACCTGCACCCGTCTGGCCCCCAGACTGACCGAGCGCCTTGCCCAACATATCGGCGAGCGTCCCACCACCGCCCTGCGCGGGGGCTGCCTGCGGCTGTTGCTGTGCGCCGTTGAGGACCATCTCAAGCAATTTTTTTGCGTCGAACATGCCGGCAATCTCCTGATGGCAACACCCTCGCGCTCGATTGCGCCGGCGTGTTGCGCTTCCGTGACAGCTAGATAGCCCCGTGGGCGTCCAACGGCAACCGAGTGCACTGCAATACAGTTAGATCAGTTCCGCGCGCTATCCGCACCGAACTGTGATGCGGCGCGTCATGGCGAAATCTTGAACTGCACAGCAGGATGCATTCATCTGGCTACCGCGAGTTAGGTCGCAACGAAGTAACTGCCGAATTCTGATCCTTCGCGCTGCCGCGCGATTGGGGCTAGCCCCAAACCCCACTGGAGGGGTGCGTCCCTCCAGGACCACCCGCCCTTTCAAGATGGCATGCCGCTCACCGACCTTGCCCCCATCGTCATGGCCGCAAAGACGTGCATCCACGACTAGCCGTCAACGGCATGATGATGAGTTCAGCTCCGCACGCGCTTTGCAACCCGCTCTAAGTTCATAATTTTTCGTCATCCCGGCGCAGGCCGGGACCCACGACAAGCCCCAGATTGGCTCGGTCACCAATACGCTGAAATTGAGTGACGACGCCCCACC
>JANYHG010000151.1 GCA_025359165.1 Hyphomicrobiaceae bacterium | reverse complement strand
CAGCGTCATGCCGGGCGCACGCATGTTGAAGATCGTGGTGATGAAGTTGATGGCACCGAGGATCGACGAGGCACCCGCGATATGCAGCGCGAAGATACCGAAATCAACTGAAGGTCCGGGGTGGCCGGTGGTCGACAGAGGCGCAAGCACGATCCAGCCGGTTCCGACGCCCGTCGCACCTTCTGCACCGGGCACGAACATCGAGATGATCAACAACGCGAACGCTGCCGGCAACAGCCAGAACGAAATGTTGTTCATGCGCGGGAACGCCATATCAGGCGCACCGATCATCAAAGGCACGAACCAGTTGCCGAAGCCGCCGATCATCGCCGGCATCACCATGAAAAACACCATGATCAGCCCGTGACCCGTCACGAACACATTGTACATGCCGGGATTGGAGAAATACTGGAGGCCAGGCTCCTGCAATTCGAGGCGCATCATGACGGACAGGAAACCGCCGACGAGACCGGCCATGATCGCGAACAGCAAGTACATCGTGCCGATGTCCTTGTGGTTCGTCGACAGGAACCAGCGTGTAAAGAACGGCGGCGTATGGTCATGCGCGTGGTTGTCGTCGTGCGCCGCACCGTAAGAACTATTGCCCATCGGGCTCCCCTTGGTCTCGTGTCTCGGGATCGAGGCCGTGAAGCTCTGATCCGTGCTCAATCTTATGGTAGCCGGACGCGGCTACCCTGCAATCTTATCGGGTCGGCTCCGGCAGTGCCGCCGCCTGCAGGCCATCGCCTGCCAAGCTGCCGGGTAATTCGGCAAACGTCCTGATGTCCTTACCTTCGGTAGCGGCGAGCAGGATGCCACGTGCCTTTTTCATATCGCGTGCTTTTACGGCTGCGACCCAGTTCGCAAACGCCTGATCGTTCACCACACGCACCGCGATCGGCATCGCCGAGTGATTACGACCGCAGAGAACCGAGCACTGCCCGTAATAAACGCCTTCTTTGGTCGCTTGGAACCATGTCGCGGTGACGCGGCCAGGCACGGCCTGCATTTTCGAACCGAACGACGGCACGGTCCACGAATGGATGACGTCGTTCGAAGTTATCAGAACATGCACCACCTTGTTCAGCGGCACTGCGATTTCGTTGTCGACCGACAACTGACGCACGAGACGACTGCCAGCGAACTTCTCGGGTGGGTTAAGCCAGAGCGGTTTGGATTCTTGGTATAGCGCCTTGGTCAGCGCAGTGCCCGTCAGCGCACCGAACTGCTGAGAATAAGCTGCCTTGCCGAGTTTGGCTTCGAGCAAATCCTCGTCGGAGATCATGTTCGACGTGATTTTGATCTTGTCATTGTCGGGGTACTCGTAATCCCAGAACCATGCGTTGCCGGTCGCCTTGATCGTCAGGTCAGGTTTGGGAAACTCGTATTCCTTGAACAACAATTTGAATGACGGAATGGCGATCATCACGAGGATCAGGATCGGCAGCACGGTCCACGCGACCTCGAGGCCGGTGTGGTGCGTGAGGCGCGAGGGCGTCGAATTGTTCTTTTCGCTGAAACGCCACATCACGTAGCCCAACAGGGCCATGACGAACAGCGTGATCGCGATGATCAGCGGGTTCACCAACACATTGTGAAACCACCGGATATCCTCCATGACGGGAGTTACGGCGTCCTGAAAACCGATCTGTCCCGGCGATGGTTGGCCGGCGGCCGCATAGGCCGCCAGCGTCATGCCGGCCAGTGCTGCGGCAGTCCCTGTAACGGTCAGCATCCTCGCGCCAAGCTGCGCCCGATACTGGCCTGCCGTTCGCGAAATCCCCGTCGTCTTCATGCGTATCTCCACTTGTCCGCACATCCGGCGGATCTCATCTCTACGCTTGTCGTCCCAGCATCACCCGAGTTTTCGAATAGGCCCTAGGTGCGTCATCCCCCGACCACACGAACACGTCGAGACGCACCATAAACATCTCGCGTACTCCTACAAGCTGGACCTTCCCTGCCCAATGGGACACACGCGACCGTTGCTGCGGCAAAACTACGCGTCAGAGGCCCCGTTAAAAGAGGTGCGCCGCGGCAGGTGAACGTGCAATCGCGTTGGCAGCCGGGAAAATGACTAATGGTCATCAAACCGGCCTAAAGCTGCGACCATGAAGCGGGCATCGATGATGATACCTGCACAAGCTCAGACGGGACTGCACTATATGGCGACTTCTCCAGGAGTTGCGCCTCGACGGGCGCGTGGCACCGCGACGGGCGGTGTCGTTGTGCTGTTCGCCCTGTTGGTTCTGTTGCCGACCGTACTTGCACCCGCTGACGCCGCAGCTCAGTCGGCAAAGGGGCAAATCGGCCAGGCACCGGTTGCTGCCGCTGGTGCGCCGACCAATCCCGACAGCGGCGTCGTCCGCTCGCAGCACGGCGACTGGCAACTGGTTTGCAAACCGCCGCCTCCCGGAGCCAAGGGCGAGGTGTGCGCGCTGGTTCAAAGCGTGACCGCTGAAGACCGCAGCAATGTCGGTTTGACGGTCTACGTGCAGAAGTTCTCCAACGGGAGCCGGGTGCTCAGGGTGTTCGCCCCCGTGGGTGTGTTGTTGCCCCCGGGGTTGGGCTTGAAGATCGACAACCAAGACGTGGGCAACGCACCGTTCCTTCGCTGTCATGCGTTCGCCTGCTATGCCCAAGTCGTTATGGACGACGCGTTGATCGGCCGCTTGAAGGCCGGAAAACAGGCTGTTTTTATCATCTTCCAGACCGAAGAAGCGGGCATCGGCATTCCGATATCGCTTGCTGGTTTCGATAAGGCGGTGGCGGTTCTGAACTAAGCCTGTTCGCGCCCACCGCCGGCGTGACTGCAGCTTTCGCGCCGCACTGTGGCGTTCTGGCACTGTTTGTGTTCCGATGGGGCGAGATTTAGCACCTTGGTAACTTTGGCTCGCTAGGCTGACGCCACCTGCTTAGCAAAGTGACCGAGGTTTCATGAGTGTTCTCGACGCCATTTCCGCTGCCGAAATCTGTGCGCGCGGCACGATCGGTGAAGCCGAAGTTTCGGAACTGCGACGAGCCTTTTACGAAGACGGCAAAATCGATGCGGCGGAAGCGGCGGCACTTTGCGCGTTAAATCGCAAGTGCACGACACAGGACCCTTCGTGGGTCGATTGTTTCGTCGAGATGCTGACCGATTACGTCGTCACCCAGGATAAACCTCATGGTTACGTCACGGCTGAAAATGCCGAGTGGCTCGCCACCCAGATCGCGACCGACGGGCGCATCGGTACCAAGACCGAACTGGAATTACTCGTAAACGTACTCGACAAGGCACGCTGGTCGCCGCAGAGTTTGGTCGCCTTTGCACTGGATCAGGTCAAGATCGCCGTGCTCGAAAATTCTGGTCCGCTGCGCGCCGACGGCATGAGCCGAAGCGGCGTGATCACTGAAGCCGAGGTCGAATTGCTGAAGCGCATTTTGTACGCGTTCGGTGGTGACGGCAACTTGGCGGTGACACGACCCGAAGCCGAGATACTCTTCGATATAGATGCCGCGACGGCGGGCAATGCCAACGCCGAAAGCTGGCCCGATCTCTTCGTCAAGGCGATCGCAAACAGCGTTATGGCTGCATCGGGCTATGCCGGCCCAAGCCGCGAACAGGCACTGGCGCGCGAAACGTGGCTCGAGCGGCGCCACGAACTGCCAATGGCCGAATCCGCGCCCGCAGAGGCCAGGACAGGTCTCGACGGAATACTATCAGCTTACCATGAGCAAACTTCAATCGAACGCGCGATTGCCACCCTCGAACGCCAGAAGGTCGAAATCGTTACCGGAGATGAGGTGATCGTCGCTGATGCAGAGTGGCTGGCACGGCGTATTTCAGCCGCGTCGCCCAACACATTGCGACTGCTTTCATTTCTTGTTGAAAATCGCGCGAAGGTCGCGCCTGACCTCGACCAATTGTTGGCGCAAATCAAGTCGGCGGCTTAGCCGACGAAAGGCAACCGAGAACGTTCACGGTTGCCTTTCTATCTCAAGCTGGGTCGGCTTACCCGCCGGCCCGCTCGGTTATTTCTTCATCATCATCGTTTTGCAGGCGGAGTCGAACGTCGCTTTGGACCAGCTCATCGACTTCATGTAATCAGCTTTGTATCCACCTTTGCACTGATCCATGGTCGGGGTTTTGGCAGCAGTTGCGGCCGGCGGGGACGTTGCCATCTGCGCTGACGCAACACCTGCACCTGCGACGAGACATGCGATCACCAGAAAAGTTCTCATTGAGCGTGCTCCTATTATCGGTTGAAGTTACCCGATAGTACGCAGGGCACGAAAAATGGTTCCCGGAACGCACGATCCGACTGCCTCCTAGCGTGCCACCGACAAGCCGATGACTTTGTGCTTCGCGATGAGGTTGGCCACCAGTCCTGACGCCTTCGCATCGTCCGCAAACGCCTTCAAGTAGGCTGCGCCCTCGGCGTTCGCACGCGCTGTGCCGATCGCCTGTTGTACGGTCATGAAATGACCATCGAGGATCGTTCCCCCCGGCACGCGGGTGATATCGGTCAGCAGCTTTGGTTTGAGACCGGCGAGCGCTTCGAGCTTGTCGTTGATGAACCTGTCGGTGGCGCTGTCGAGGGTATCGGTGCCGACCAACGTCGCTTGTTTGATGTTACGCTCAAGCCACAGGCCATAGGCCGCCCGAGCCGTCACCGCGATCCGCACGCCTGGTTTGTCGACGTCGGCCAACGTTTTCAACGGCGACCCCGCCGGCACGATGTAGGTCGCTTCGATCTCGCAATAGGCGGGCGAGAATGCAATCTTTTCGGCACGCTGCGGTTCCGCGCCGATTAGGCCGATGTCCCAGGTGTCGGTTCCCGCCATGTCAGCGAGTTCGCCCGGCGTCTTGTAGGTGATGTACTTGACCGGCACGTTCAGGCGGCGCGCGATTTCGGCGCCCATGTCGGGTGCGACGCCGACCGGGTCACCGGACCCAGTCTTGCCCGTAACCAGCAGGAAGTTCGACAAATTGATACCGACGCGAAGTGTGCCGCTAGGGGCGAGTTGACGAACGATGTCCGGCGACACTGGAGACGTCATGGCGATGACCTGTCCTTGAGGGTGAGAAATTATGCCGGGGCGTTGCGGACAATGCCCCGGGTTCCACGTGCCTGCTGCAACAGACCTCCGGCCTGCGTCAATGCAACAGGGTTTCGACCTTCATTTCACGAGGCCTTCGGCTTTCACTTCAGGAGGCCTTCGGCCTTCACTTCAAGAGGCCTTCTGCCTTCATGGCAGCCTGCACCGCTGGGCGTGCGCCGATGCGGGCGTGATAGGCGGTCAGGTTCTTGAAGCTCGAGATGTCCATGTTCGTCGGCTTGGTCCAGTTCAACACCGTGAACAGATAGGCGTCCGGCACTGAGAACGTGTCGCCGGTGATGAACTGGTTGTGGCCAAAATGCTTATCCAGCGCTTCGAACCGTGTCATCAGCTTCTCGCGGAACAGCTTCTTGGCCTCTTCCGGCATCGCTGGATTGAACAGCGGCGAGAAGCCCTTGTGCAACTCGGACGAAACGAAATTCAGCCAACCCTGCATCTTCACGCGGTCGAGCGAACCGGCAGCCGGCGCTAGTTTCTTCTCCGGTGCCTTGTCGGCGATGTACTGCACGATCGCCGGACCTTCCGTCAGGATGGTACCGTCGTCGAGTTCGAGCGCGGGCACATAGCCGTGTGGGTTCTTGGATTTGAAGTCGCCACCACCGTCGATGGTCTTGTCTTTGAGATTGGTCTTGGCGACCGTGTGCTTGAGGCCGCTCTCCTGCAGCACGATATGCGGCGACAG
The DNA here is from genome assembly GCA_025359165.1 of Hyphomicrobiaceae bacterium. Taxonomy (GTDB): domain Bacteria; phylum Pseudomonadota; class Alphaproteobacteria; order Rhizobiales; family Hyphomicrobiaceae; genus JABFRJ01. The sequence goes on along the minus strand of JANYHG010000151.1, from coordinate 1,577 downwards.
CGAACAGGCACCGGGGGCGTAATAGAGTTTCATGGGCCGAGCTCCAGATTTGGGGGAAGGCAGAGGCGCTATCGATAGGCTCCTTTCGCACCGTCTTGCAAGGCCTCGGCGCTGCCGCCAGGTGCGGGCCTCAACTGTCCCCTGCTGACGACATCAGGTCTTGATAACCCTCGGAGATCACTGGACCCGCGCGGGCAAATGTGATGCATTGCGGCAAATTTAAAGCTCCGCCGGAGCCGACGATTAGCCAGATGGGCACAACAGACATGACGGCTGAACACACCGACATCACGCATGCGATCCCCGCCGGCAACCTGATGAAGGGCAAGCGCGGCCTGATCATGGGTGTCGCCAATAATCGTTCGATTGCCTGGGGAATCGCGCAGGCTTGCGCGGCGCACGGCGCAGAACTCGCGTTTACTTATCAAGGCGATGCCCTCAAGAAACGCGTCGAACCCCTCGCTGCGGAAGCCGGATCGAAAATCGTGCTGCCCTGCGACGTCACCAACACGGCGTCGATGGATGCGGTGTTCGAAGAGTTGAAAGCAAAGTGGGGCACGCTCGACTTCCTCGTGCATGCCATCGCCTACGCCGACAAAGGCGATCTGGTTGGACGTTACGTCGACACCAGCGAGGAGAATTTCTCGAAGTCGCTCTCGATCTCCTGTTATTCGTTCACCGCGCTGGCGCAGCGTGCCGAGAAGTTGATGCCGAAAGGTGGATCGCTGCTCACGCTCACCTATTACGGTGCTGAAAAAGTCATGCCGCACTATAACGTCATGGGCGTTGCCAAAGCGGCCTTGGAAGCCAGCGTACGCTATCTCGCAGCCGACCTCGGCAAGCAGAATATCCGCGTCAATGCAATCTCCGCCGGACCGATCAAAACGCTGGCCGCTTCGGGCGGCATTTCCGATTTCCGCTATATTCTCAAGTGGAACGAGTACAATTCGGCGTTGCGCCGGACGGTCACCATCGAGGAAGTCGGCTGCTCCGCTCTCTACTTCCTGTCCGATCTGGGGCGCGCGGTAACCGGCGAAATCCATCACGTCGACGCCGGCTATCACGTGCAAGGCATGAAGAACGTCGACGCCCCCGACATCAGCGTCGCCAAGGGCGAGTAGGCTCGCTGCGCCAGCGCCGGTGGTTGAGCCAGTTGTTTCGCGCTGCCGCGCGATTGGGGCTAGCCCAAAACCCCACAGGAGGGACGCGTCCCTCCTGACCACCCGCTCTTGCAAGATGGCATGCGACTCATGCCCCATCGTCGTGGCCGTGCAGACCAGCATCCGCGACAAGCCGCCAACGGCATGATGATGAGTTCAGCTCCGCACGCGCTTTGCAACCCGCTCAAAGTCATAATTTTTCGTCATCCCGGCGCAGGCCGGGACCCACGACAAGGTACAGATTGGCGCGGTCACCCCTACGCTGAAACTGAGTAACGACGCCCCACCCGGCAGCGGCCACGTCGTGTAGGGTGTAATAGGCGCAGCCGTATTACACCGCTGCAGGGTGACGTCGGTGCAATACGCTGCGCTTTTGCACCCTACGGCTTCGCCACAAACACCTTCATCCACACCGGC
>JANYHG010000137.1 GCA_025359165.1 Hyphomicrobiaceae bacterium | reverse complement strand
CCCGCCATACCCATACCGCTCCGTCCATTCCGGTCTCGTGATCGCATCCCAGATCGTCTGCGCGCTGGCTTTGATGACAATTCTGTAGATTTGGGTGATCGAGGCGTTGCCTGTCATATGCCGTCTTTCCATTCTCGCAGCGCGATTACCTCAAATGCTCGTAGGGTCATATGTCACGATCTGAACAGCTCCGTTCGAGTGCTGCTCTTCATGCTCCAATATCCACGCTATGCCGCAGGGCTTTCGGGCGACCACCACAATACGCCCAGGTCGAAAGTGTGCGGTTCAAACGGTAGCGCAGACAGCTACGAGCTCGGCATACAGGTCTCTGACTATTGGCTTCGGCTGCGCCATGGTCATTTTTGGGGCTGGGTCCAAACCGATTAACACTAGCGTTCGTCATGGCCGCGCAGGCGGCCATGACGAATGTTTGCATAATCGCCGCATGCAGCCGGAAGCAACAAAGTACCTATTTCCAAAAGAATTGACCTGCGTCTGGAGCGTATGTCTCAAAGCGGAGCGGCACGCCAGACAGTTATTTTTCCTGACCTTGAAGCCTCCAATCCGTCATCATACGACTCCCTTGAAAGCGAAGCCTTCATCACGCCGGTATTTTGACCTTCATCGACAGGTACCCATTCACGAAGCTCGACGGCACCCGGGTGGGTTGTTCGACAACGTCGATACGCGGGTGCCGCTTCATAAGCTCCTCCCAGAGGATTTTAAGCTGTAGTTCCGCCAGACGATTACCAACGCAGCGATGAATACCAAAGCCGAACGACAAGTGATTGCGCACGTTTTTGCGATCGATGATGAAGCGGTCCGCGTCCGGGATCGCGGTCTCGTCGCGGTTGCCCGAGACGTACCACATGGCGAGTTTCTCGCCCGCCTTGATCGTCTTGCCGCCCACTTCGAAGTCCTGGATGGCGGTGCGGCGCATGTAGGCCAACGGTGTCTGGTAGCGGATGATCTCCGAAACCATGTTGGGGATCAGCGCCGGGTTGGCGCGCAGCTTGTCGTACTCACCAGGGAATTCGTTGAGGAACTTGAGGCCGCCGGTCATCGAGTTGCGCGTCGTGTCGTTTCCCCCGACAATCAGCAGGATGAGATTGCCCATATACTCGCGCGGCGGCATGTGTCGCGTCGCCGGATTGTGCGCCAGCATCGAAATCAGATCCGTCTTCGGCGGTGCGTTGACGCGCTGATTCCACAGCCCGATGAAATACTTCAGCATCTTCTGCAGTTCGGCTTCGCGTGCGTCCATCGCAGCTTCGTCCAAGCCCACGGTCGTCGCCACGTCCGACCAATGCGGCAGCAGATTGCGATCCTCGAACGGGAAATCGAACAACGTCGCCAACATCTGCGTCGTCAGGTTGACCGAGACGCGCTGCACCCAGTCGAACGTTTCGCCGACCGGCAGCGCCTCGACCACCTTGATCGTGCGGCTCCGGATCAACTCTTCCATGTTGGCCAGATTTCCTGGCGCCACGATGCCGCTGACAGCCTTGCGTTGATCGTCGTGCTTGGGCGGATCCATCGCGATGAACATCGGCGCCTTCAGTTCCTCCGAGCGCGGCTCGACCAGCGTGATGCCGTGGCTCGACGAGAACACCTTGTGATTGGTGTCGGTCGCCATAATGTCTTTGTACGTGGTGATGGACCAGAACGGACCATAAAGCCCGTTCGGCTGAAAATGCACCGGCGCTTCCTTGCGCAGACGCTCGAAGAACGGCAGCTGCTTGCCGGCGGCAAAACGCGCGGGATCTGACATGTCGAGCGTGTCGAGCGGCGTCGCGTAGGCTTCTTCGCGGGCGGCGGCAAGAATGGCGGCGGCATTCATGGCAATCTCCTGTCGTGATGAAATTTGCGACTGCTCGGGTTGCTTCCGGATGATGTCTGCAACAATTCCGATCCGTAGCCAGACTCGATAAGCTGCAAGACGCGCTTAGTGCTGGCCTTCAGGCATGCGCACAGTGAGCCCGTCCAGCGCGGCGGTCAGCTCGATCTGGCAGCCGAGGCGTGAGTTGGGCAGCGTGCCGTCGGCAAATTCGAGCATGTCGCTTTCGGCTTCGGTGCGCTTACCAGTTTTGGCCTGCCATTCCGGTTCGATGAAAATATGACACGTGGCGCACGCGCATTGACCGCCGCAATCGCCGTCGATACCGGGCACGCCGTTGTCCACGGCAGCACGCATCACTGTGGTGCCGACGGGAACGTCGACCGTGTGTGCTTTGCCTGCGTGGGAAATGAAAGTCACCTTCGGCATATCGATGTTTCCTCGTCGTTTCGTTGTTATCGTTTGGTAGCTAGAGAAGCAGTTGTTTCAGTGGGATCGTGGTATCGGCTAATCGGCCCGGATCGATGATGCTGCGTTTGCCTATCAGGACGCGTCCGGCCATGTACTCCGGCGTCATGTTGACGGCCTCCACCGCCTGCACGCAGCCGTCGCCTTTGAGATGGAACACCGCGAATTTTCCGGTGGCCGGATCGCCGCGCAGCACCGTTGTCGCAACATCGAACGGCAGCCCGGCCATCTGCAGTCGCATGTCGAACTGATCCGACCAGAACCAGGGCACTTCGGCAAGGGCAACGGGCTTGCCGCAGATGTCGCTCGCGGCTTGCTTGGCTTGTTCGACCGCATTGGGAACGCTCTCCAGCCGCATGTCGCGCCAATACAACATCAGCTGACGGTTGCTGCAGTCGCCGATGGCATAGATGTGCGGATCGCTGGTGCGTGCGGCCGCGTCGACCTTGATGCCGTCACTGCACGTCAGCCCAGCTGCGCGCGCCAACGCGTCGTGACCGCTGGCACCGATGCCGACCACCACCGCGTCACCCTCGATCGTGCGTCCATCGGCCAATTGTACGCCCGTCACTCGACCACCGCCGTCGCCCGATATCGCCGCAACCGATGCGCCCAGCTCGATGCGTACGCCTTTGCTGTCATGGTGTGCGAAAACGTGTTCGGAGAGAGCGGTGCTGGCGACACGCGCCAGTAATCGCGGCTCGCGTTCGATGACGACGACCTCAGCCCCGAGTGTCCGCGCCGACGCGGCGACTTCCAGCCCGACGTAGCCACCGCCGACGATGATCAGCCGCCGCCCTGGCTGCAGTTCCGCCTTGATACGATCGGCGTCGAGGTTGGTACGCAACTCGAGTACAGGCTTCAGATCCATGCCCGGCACCGGCAATTTACGCAATTTCGACCCGGTCGCCAGAATGAGCCGACCATAGGCCAGGGTCTCGCCATCGCCGAGCTTGATGACTTTTTCGGCTCGGTCGATCGCTGAGACCGTCGTTCCGAGTCGGACGTCGATATCGTTGTTGGCGTAGAAATCGGCGGGGCGCAGTTCGAGATCCGACAGTGCCGCCGTGCCCTTCAGCCAGGCCTTGGACAATGGCGGACGTTGGTACGGGAATACGGCCTCGCTGCCGATCAGCGTGACTGCGCCTTGCCAACCGAACTGGCGCAGAAATGCAGCCGCTGAACCACCTGCGTGGCCCGCACCGACGATCACCACTCCTGTCGCCGCGTTTGGCATCCCGTAGCCTTGCAAGCTCATCCCCGCGCCGAACGTTTTGCTTTACGTTTACGTAAATCGCCAGCTTCAGGTAAATCGCCATGGCTTCCCCGGCGTTGTCAATCCCGGGATCGCGTGTGATCTTCCCGCGACGACACATTTACGCTTTGATGCGGCACCCCAACAGCGGTGGAGGATCTCGTGAACCAGCTCGAAGGCAAAGTAGCGATTGTGACCGGAGCCGCCAGCGGGATCGGGGCGGCATGCGCCGAAACACTGGCGCGTGAAGGCGCCCGTGTTGCTGTCACCGACATCGATTTCGAGGGTGCGCGCGCCGTCGCCGGGCGCATCACCGAGGCTGGTGGCCACGCCTTTGCCTTGCAGCATGACGTCACCGATGAAGAGCGCTGGATCGCCGTGATGGCCGAAATCAAAAAAGCCTATGGCCATGTCACGACCATGGTCGCAAACGCTGGCATCGGCGTGCGGGGCTCGATCACGGAAATGACGCTGGCCCAGTGGCGGCGTCAGACGGCCATCAATATCGACGGCGTATTTCTATCGGTTAAACACAGCGTTCCCGCCATGCGGCTCGCCGGCGGCGGTTCGATCATTTTGATGTCGTCCGTGGCTGGGCTGCGCGGTGCCGCCGGCTTGGCTGGCTACAGCGCCACCAAGGGTGCCGTCCGCCTCTACGCCAAATCGGTGGCGATGGAGTGTGCCTTGGCCAACGATAAAATCAGATGCAACTCGGTCCATCCAGGCATTATCGAGACCCCTATCTGGAACAAGATGGATGGCGACGCTGATGCCGCGCGCCGGAATGCACCGATCGACATCGACGCGATGGCGGCCGTCGGCGTGCCGCTTGCCCGGGTCGGTCAGGCTCAGGACATTGCCAACGGCGTGCTTTTTCTCGCCTCTGACGCGTCGTCGTATATGACCGGCAGCGAGTTGATAATCGACGGCGGCATGACCGGCGGCACGGTGCGACGCCTGCCGTCGGCATCGTGAAACCGAGTAGTCACGTCGCTTGGACAACGGCGCGTACTTCGATTCTCAGGATTTGCCGATCTGGCGGAACAAAACATTGCACCTCCGTGTTCTAATTGCAGTATTCAATCGAAATAAGGAACATAGGATGCGCTATATCGGCTTGTGGATGCTCGGCGTACCGGTTGTCGGTATCATCGGTTTGAAGGTATTCGGTTTGATTTGAGCGGTCAAAATTTCGATAGGAAAAAACGCACCTTTTGGTGCGTTTTTTTTGCGCCAGTCGTTGACGTTCAGATCACGCCAGGACCTGAGGGATGCTCGTCGAACGCCGATAGACATACCACGTGCGTAATGCGCCGGCTGTCATCCAGGTACGGCACGAGTAGTCGTTCGAACGTCACGGCATCGCCTTCCCCGAAATTAAAGCTCGACTCCTCGTAGCGAGGCTTCGATTCGCGGGCGCAGGTTACGTAGGCATCTGCCATCGTCGTGAAATTGTCCGCAACCGTGTCGCCCCCGTTTGTCAGTTCGAGCTCGGCAAGTGCACGTTCCGGCTCGCTCACGCGAATTGTGTGTGTCTGGTCCACCTCGACGATAGTCAGACGGCTCCCATTCAAATGGATCTGGCTCCGGTCGAAAGCCGAATACATCGGCGATTTATTGAGACCACTGCGTTGCTCTGTCCAGGAATCATAGAGCTTCCGAAGAGCTGAATGCTTGATCTTTGTGCGGATTGCCGGTTCGGGCCGTGCAACGCCTGCAGCCGGTAGCGGTAATTTCAGTTGGTACCTGAAGCCGTCGCTTGCGTAGTTGACGGTAGGGGAGGTGCCGAATTCCGATCCGGCCACTACTGAAATGATCGTGGTTCCAAAACCGCGTTTATGCGTAGGTGCGATGGTTGGACCGCCTCGTTCTTGCCAATCGAACTGCAACCATTGCCCGCCCTTCTCGTCAAGTATTCGCCAGCTGATCGACACGCCCCCGCCGGCGTTGGACAATGCGCCGAACTTTGCAGCGTTTGTCGCCAACTCGTGCACGACGAGAGACATTGTCTGAGCAGCCTTTGCCGTCAATATCACGATCGGTCCGTCGACGGCCACCCGCTCGGCGTAGGTCTCAAGTTCACCCGATATGATGCCGTCCAGGGGCGCGCCCTCAAAAGCGTCATTCGTTAAAGAGCCGTACGTGCGGGCAAGTGCTTGAATGCGACCCTGGAATGCCCGACGCAGTTCTGTGGCGCCCGCTTCACCAGTCAGTGTGTAATTCGCGATTGATTGAATAACCGCAAGCAGGTTTTTGCCGCGATGAGCGAGCTCGCGCATCAAGAGCTGTTGTCGGTGGTGCGCCCTCCGTACGGCCGTGACATCCGTCTCAAGAAATATGATCTGCGTGGGCTTGCCCCGGACGTCCAGTACTGTCGACAAGTATTTCTGCAACCAGACCAGTTTTCCAGACTTGGCGATCGAGCGGCCGGTGAGTTCGACGAATGGTGATCTGCCCGCAGCCAGATCGCCAAGCAATGCCGCCACGTCTAACCTATCGTCGATGTAAAAAAGATCCTGCGCCTTCGTCCCTTTCAATTCGTCGATGGAATACCCGAGCGTCGCTGCGTAGGCTTCGTTGCAGACGTGGATTGTGCCATCGAGGCCGGCTATGGCAATTCCGGTACCGGCGTTCTCGAACACACCCCGAAAGCGCTGCTCGCTGGCTTGCAGGGCGGCTTCGTATCGATTTCGTTCGGACAGATCGTAGAAATGGCAAACTACACCGAGGCTACCGTCGGGAAAAGTAACACGCTCGATTTGCCAATCGTAAGATTCCACAGCGTCGATGTTGTTGCGCTTTTCGCTCGTGTCCGGGGCCGCATAGACGTCGCCGGTTTCAAGAGTATGTTTGAACTTGGATATCACGCTGCTGGCAAACGGTTCCGGCCAAACCAGCCGCAATATTTCGGCAAAGTCGCGACCAATCAACGGCTCGATGCCTGAAAATACCTTCTGAGCGCCAACACTGATCTGAGCCAGTCGGAATGCCTGGTCGACCACATACGTACCAAAAGGGTTGCGTCCAATCAGGGAAAGGAAATTCTTCGCGGCGGCAATCTTGTGATCGGTAATGTCTACGCCGATCGCCAAGACTCCGACGATAGCGCCGTCATCATGACGATAAGCGGCAGTCTTTAACTGCATAAATCGATGTACGCCGTCGACGCGAACATATTCATGTTCGCGAGTGTCTTCCAGGCCATTCAACGACGCATCTATCTGTTGCCTCACTGCTAGTTTCACAGTCAGTGAATGCGACCACCAAGGCATCTCCCAAAATGCTTTTGAAACGACGCAGCCTTTCGCTAAACCCAAAGCAGCAATGCCGACCGAATTCATGTCGACCACGATGCCGCTCTGGTCGAGAATTCCGACCAACCCGTCCAAGCTGTCGAGTATTTGCATCAGGCGACCTGAAGGTATCTTGTGCTCCAATTAGATATTCCCGCATTAGCTCAACTGCTCAAACGCCCGTCGGCGGCTTTGTTTCCAATTGGAGTGGGTCGATCGAGGTTGAAGCATTCAATTGGCCCAGCCACCTCCGTACCTCGCGGGGGCCGGCAAAATGGGCCTCGGCCAGACCAAAATGCTCGCCGGCAACCTTCAAACCGATGCCACCAAGTTCTTCGGCCATTTTTAGAGCAGGTACGTCGGGCGCGTCGTCGCCGATCATGATCGGTTTCCGATGCAAAAAAGATGGTGTGTTCGCGAGAGCTGCCAACGCGTGCCCCTTCGAATAGGCTTTCGGCAGGATTTCGAACACCATGCGACCGTGACTGAGTTCCAAACTCTGTCCCCGTCCGAGCAACAGGCTGATCAATTCTCTCTCGAGTTTATCACGTTGCTCCGGCGCATTTCGATAGTGAACAGAAACAGCAGCGCCTTTCGGCTCGATCTCGATTCCCACCATATTACTTGAGAACGACATAATTTTTCCCAACAAAGATATGGGAAAAGTCGGTTCTATCGAGCTTATCGGACCTCCTGGCGTAAGACGGATTTCTATACCATGCACCCCTGCAGTAACCAACTGCAGGGGTGAAAGGAGACGGTCGGCGTCATCGATGCGCCGGCCTGTGACGATCGCCACTGCACCGCCGAACTTTTCGATCAATTGACGCAAAGTCGCGATGAGCCCGTCGGGAATCTCGACATCGCGAGGAGTTACTTGGATATCGAGCAATGTGCCATCGAGATCCAGAAACAGAGCATACTTTGTTGGGTCAACCGTAATCATGGCGTCCGTTCACCTGCCTGCGCCTTACCGCCTTTCGCGTAGGATAACTTCTGACTCGGATCCAATATCAGCGTGACCCTGATCGGTCCTTTCGATTTCAATACCCTGAGTGAGACCGCAGAACCATCACGCCGAACGGAAAAATCGACCGTGGCGTTTCCCAGTTGCAGATCACGGACAGTGATTTCGTCGAGCGTGGACGGCAGCATCGGATTTCGCAACGTGATCTCATGCGACTCCGGCTTGAACTCCAAGCCGAGCATTGCCTGAATAATCATGAAGGGAGCACCGCTCGCCCATGCTTGCGGCGAACAGGCGACCGGATAAAGTGTCGGCCCGCGCCCGCGTTTGCTGGAAAAACCACAGAAAAGCTCTGGGAGACGCCGTTGATCCATCCAACTCGCCGCCCGACACATGCCATTGAAGATCGTCTCGATCATGTCCTTGTGACCATAACGAGCCAAGCCGCTTGCTATGATCGCGTTATCGTGCGGCCAGACCGATCCGTTATGATACGACATTGGATTGTAGCGGGCCTCGCCACCGGCGACCGTGCGTATTCCCCAGCCTGAATTGAACTCGACGCGGCCGAGGCAGTCGACCAGCGTCGACGCGCGCTCTGGAGATACGATTCCGCAGAACAGTGCGTGAAAGGCGTTGCTGGTGCGGATCTCACAGCGTTGCTTATTCCCGTCGAGCGCGATCGCATAGCAACCGATGTCCTCGACCCAGAAGGCCTCCTCGAAACGCCGCTGAAGCACATGCGCCTCGGACGCGAGTTGCTCAGAACGCTCATAGTAACCCAGCTTTTCTGCGCAAACGCTCGCCGACCGTTTCGCCGCATAGACGTATCCCTGCACTTCCACCAGCGCGATCGCGCCCTCTGCCAACTTGCCGTCACGGTGAAAAATCGAGTCGAACGAATCCTTCCATCCTTGATTGGCCAACCCTGTCTGCGCTGCCCGTTGATATTCGAGAAAACCATCCCCATCGATATCGCCGTATTGATCGATCCATTTCAATGCGCGTTCGATATGCGGCCACAGCTCGCTCAGCACTTCCGTATCGCCCGTGCGCTCTAGGTACATACCAGCCAGCATTACAAACAGCGGCGTCGAATCGATGCTGCCATAATACAGACCGAACGGAACCTCGTTGAGCGACGCCATTTCTCCGCCGCGCATCTCGTGCAGGATCTTTCCTGGCTGCGAATCTCGTGCCGCGTTGACTTCCGTGGCCTGCAATGCGGCCAACCTCCTCAACACGCCGCGCGCAATATTGGGGTCCATCCAAAGCAGCTGCATCGCGGCGATGATTCCGTCACGACCGAATGTCGTCGAGTACCAGGGAATGCCCGCATACGGATAAGGTCCCTGCACGGTATCCGATACCAGCATATAAAAGTCGGAAACCGATCGGCATAATATCTCGTTGACCGTCGCGCTGGACGTCTCGATGCTCGCGACACCCCGCGTCGCGCGCTTTTGGTCGCGGTCTGCGGCGCGTAAGCCTTTGAAGAACGGCAGCGTAGATGCGGCGCGTTCTCCACGGCAGGACGCCGATACGAATATGCAGAACCGCTCGCCGCCGCGTAAGTTCACGTTGAACGTAGCGCGTGTCTCCGTGAGATCCGACGGCTTGGGCTCAAATTGGATCGAAGCGTCTCGGCGCTTGCCGTCCAGGCCGTCGTACGAAATGAGTACATGGCCATCACCAATGATCCGCTTGCGGGAGTACCCCCGGCGCGGGCGGCGTGCCCCTCGGACTTCGAAGATATCGGCAAAATCATTGTCGAAATCTACGGTAATTTTCAATGGTGCATGCCTGAAGTCATGGTTTTCAAAGGCAATGCGGACATGCATTACGCCATCTCGCAAAAATATTGCGCGAGAGATATGAACGGAATCTTTAGGCAAAACGACTGTTTCACCTGATAAAATATCCGGATTAGTCAGATCCACGTACATGTGCAAATTATCGTCACGGATGTTCGACCCGAGCAGTAAGGGCTGTTCCTCGTTGATCAGTAACTCGAAGCGAGACAGGAACCTCGTATCGGAGTCGAACAATCCGTCGTGACCGCCAGAAACAGCACCAATATCGCCGTGGCTGTCGAAAACCGCGAAAGCATCATTGTGCTTCAAGATCTTCCTTGGCCGAGATGCCGGACCCTGAGCCTGGATATAAAATGGCTGTTCGGGCCGCAGTGTTTTTCGTTGCATGGCGCAATGCCCCTGTCGAATCCGTATAAGCCACTTGCGATTTTACGGATCGGAAGCAACGATCGGCATCGATCCGACGCTGGCCCGCAGATTCCCTTTTGCGCGACCCGATTGAGAGCCGTTGTGCATGAAGCCAGAAGGAGACGTGGTGGCTTGGACGCGTGCTATAGCGGATGCGTACAATGAAACGTAATCGCTCGCCATTCGGCCTGCGGTAAACCGCTGTTCAAACCGTTGACGTACTTTATTGCGGTCCAAGGCCAACACCTCCGGCAAAGCGGCCACGCCTTCTTGAACGGAACTGACGATCCGGCCGGTCACGCCGTTATCGATCACCTCCGTGACGGAGCCCCGATCGAAAGCCAATACGGGCGTGCCACAAGCCATTGCTTCGATCATCACCAATCCGAATGGCTCGGGCCAATCGATCGGAAACAGCAGCGCAAGGGCATCGCCCAAAAACTGCTGCTTGGTCGCCTCATTGATCTCCCCAATAAATTCCACGCCCGGCAGACGCAACAGCACCTCAATTTCTTTGAAGTACTGTTCGTCAGCGCGATCTATCTTGGCGGCGATCTTGATAGGAATATTAGCAGCTTGAGCTATCGCTATTGCGCGGTCGACGCGCTTTTCCGGAGAAATGCGACCAAGAAATGCCAAATAACCCGGTTTGGTTGGGTGTACGGCAGGTTTCAAAAGATGCGTCGGTAAGCCATGAAGCACCGTTCCTGCGAAGTGTGCTCTCGGAACAGGTGCGCGCTGAGAGTTTGAAATGGACACGAGAGGCATATTTGGAAAGGAGCTGTAGAGATGTTTTAAATCGGGCAGATCCTGCCGTCCGTGCAGTGTGGTCAGGGTAGGGATTGGCGTCCGGTTGAATATCGGGAAGTGAAACTGGTCGATGTGAAAATGCAGTATATCGAATTTGTGAGCCAGTCTATTAACTTTGTCGAGCATCGACATGTAATACGGAATAGGATCTTTGACGTTGGGAGCGAGCCGCAATGCCGTTGGGCAACAACTTTCCAACGTTGCTCCTGTTACGGAGTCTCCGCTCGCAAACAGCGTCACCTCATGGCCCTGGAGCACGAGTTCTTCGGTGAGGTAGCTGACAATACGTTCTGTCCCACCGTAAAGCCGTGGCGGTACACTTTCGATCAACGGCGCGATTTGTGCGATACGCATGATGGTCTTTCGTGCTGTTGCGATTGTCTCGATCAGTTACTGAGAGGCTTAGTAGGAGGCGCTTGCTCGCGATCCAAGTTTCGGTTCACGACAAAGCTCTTAAATTCGCGCGTCGAGTTTGAAATAGAACGAATGGCGCAACGCAGGCTGGAGCTGCCGCCAAGTGGAGCTGCTGCGTTCGGATTGACCTTTGAGAGCGCCTCTAGATATGTATCGGCCCAATTCCCGGCACCGGTAGCTTCGATTTTCGCGGTCAGAAAAGCATGACGCGCTTGACGTTCGTGCTTCGGCATCTCGATAGCAGTCGTGATGGCATGAGCAATTTCGTTGACATCGTAAGGATTGACTTGAAGCGAGCCGCCCATTTGTTCAACCGCACCGGCAAATTGCGAGAGAATAAGCACGCCCGGATTTGATGGGTCTTGCGACGCGACGTATTCCTTAGCCACGAGGTTCATGCCATCGCGCAGTGGTGTCACAAGTCCCACCGCTGCGCTGCGGTAAATGCTCGCCAAACGCTCCCGAGATGTACTGCGATTGATGTAGTGAATTGGGACCCACTCAAGATCGCCGTACATTCCATTGATCTGCCCAGCTAAGCTCTCAAGTTCCTTCCGAATATCTGCGTAGGCTTCGAGGCTCTCCCGCGTTGGATTAGCAATTTGGGTTAAGACTGCCTTCCCCCGGTATCGTGGATTTTGCTCGAGAAAGCGTCCGAACGCGCGGAACTTCTGAGGCAGGCCCTTGGTGTAATCGAGCCGATCAACCCCCACGATTCTCATGATGTCTGATGCAGGAAGCTCTGCAACCGCGCCGGCGGTCTTGAAGAACTCTGCGTCAATCCCTACCGGGAAACACCCGACGACAAATTCACGATCGTCCACCCTCATGCGACCGTCCGGTAAAAGCTGGCCACCGGCTGCGTTTTCCAGAGAATCGATAAAATTTGCGGTATCTGTGGTTGCCTGCAGACC
>JANYHG010000125.1 GCA_025359165.1 Hyphomicrobiaceae bacterium | reverse complement strand
CCACCCGCTCTTTAAAAATGGCATGTGGCTCATGCCCCATCGTCGTGGCCGTGCAGACCGGCATCCACGCCAAGCAGCCAACGGCAAGATGATGAGTTCAGCTTCGCCGCGCTTTGCAACCCGCTCAAAGTTCATTAATTTTCGTCATCCCGGCGCAGGCCGGGACCCACGACAAGGACAGATTGGCGCGGTCACCCCTACGCTGAAACTGAATAACCCAATACCGATGCGCGTCCTCTCAGCTTCGAATTTTCTTCAGCCTGTCGTGGGTCCCGGCCTGCGCAGGGATAACGAAGTCGGATGCGCGCGGGTTTGGTGGGCGGCCACGCGCCAATCACCGCCGGTATGTCCCAATCTTCTTCTCGCCGCTGGCTCCGATCCCAACCACAGGCTACCCTTGCTGCCATCGGCAGCGGCGGAGATGGCTATGGCGGACGGAAAACTGGCGGGACGGACGGCACTGGTGTTCGGTGCAGGATCGATCGGCCCGGGTTGGGGTAACGGCAAGGCGGCCGCGGTCGCCTATGCGCGGGCGGGCGCAACTGTCGTGTCGATCGACACCAACGAGGCCGCCGCGCAGGAAACGGCCGCGTTGATCCGCGCCGAAAATGGCCGCACGCTCGCGCTCACCTGCGATGTCACTGAGATGGCAGACGTCGAGACGTGCGTGCGAAGGGCTCTCGACACTTTCGGTGGCATCGACATCCTGCACAACAATGTCGGTCATGCCGGGATGGGTGGACCGGTCGATCTCACCGAGGACCAGTGGCTACGCGAGATCGACATCAACCTCAACTCGATGTTCCGGACCTGCAAGGCCGTGCTTCCGCAGATGCTGAAGCAGAAGCGCGGCGTCATCACCAACATCTCGTCGTCCGCCGGCATTCGCTACACCGGATACCCCTATGCCAGCTATTACGCATCCAAAGGCGGGGTCAATCAGTTTACCGTCGGGCTGGGATTGCAGTATGCGCGCGACGGCATCCGCTGCAACGCCATTCTACCTGGATTGATGGATACGCCTTTGATCTACGCACAAATCGTCGGCCAGTATAAATCTGTCGAAGACATGCAGGCGGCACGTCATGCGGCAACGCCGCCTGGTCGCATGGGCACGGCCTGGGACGTCGCGCACGCTGCGGTTTTTCTCGCCAGCGATGACGCCGCTTATATCAATGCCGTATGTTTGCCCGTCGATGGTGGACTGACGGCACGATGCGTTTAGTTTTTGGCGCGTGACATGGAAAGAGTGCTGTCGGTGCGTGACGAATTGCAAGGTTCCGGACCCTCGGCGTCGCCTTCCGACGTGGCGCTCCAACCCGCGCCTGAACCACCGACGTTGTTCACGGTGTTGCCGTTTATCATGTTGCCGATGGCGATGGCGGCAATCGACTCGACCATGGTGACGACAGCGCTCCCCGCCATCGTCGAAACGCTGGGCGGCGTGACACACGTCTCGTGGATCGTGGTGGCCAGCCTCGTCACCGGCGTCGTTGCCGCCCCGGTCTATGGTCAGTTGCGCGACGTCGTCGGCAGCCGGCGCATGATGTTGATCGCGCTGGCCGTGTTCATGACGGGGTCGCTGCTGTGCGCGTTATCGACGTCTTTGACGATGCTGGTGATCTGCCGTTGCCTGCAGGGGCTGGGCGGCGGCGGCCTCATGACCCTTTCGCAGGCGATCATTGGCGAGACGATCCCGCCGCTGGAGCGCGCCAAGTACCAGGGATATCTCGCGGCTGTCATGGTGACCGCGACCTCGATCGGCCCGGTGATCGGCGGAACGCTGACGACATATTTCGGCTGGCGCAGTACGTTTCTCTTCAATGTCCCGCTGACTGCGGTGGCGATCTATCTGACGCTTTCCAGCCCGGTCCGCGCGACTGCTGCGCCGAACTGGAATTTCGATTATTTCGGCCTGCTTCTGTTCACGCTGTTCATCGCGCCGTTTCTCGTGGCACTCGACGTGCTGCGCGGGTTCGACGCCGCCGCCGCGCCGCTGGCGATCGCTTTGCTGGTGGTGTCCATCGTGGCGCTGGCCGTGTTGATCTGGCAGGAACAGCACGCCTTCTTTCCGCTGTTACCGCTGTCGTTCCTCAGAGATCGCACGATCTGGATGTCGAACGTGCTGGCCGCTTGTCATGGTGCAGCGCTGGTGTCGCTGTTTACGATGCTGCCGCTTTATCTGCATGTCGTGAAAGGCGCGTCAGCCTCGCAGATGGGCGCTTTCATCCTCCCGATCATGCTGGGCATCGGGGCCGGGTCGATGACCACAGGACGTCTGGTGAGCCGCACCGGGCGCACCGCCATTTTTCCCAGCATCGGACTGACGCTTGCGACCCTGCTGCTGGCGAACCAGGCGCTGTACATGGAAGGGTGGTCGCAAACCGCATTGACCGCGAGTTTTCTTCTGGCCGGCGTCGCGATGGGCACGATCATGGGCGTCGTGCAGATCACGGTGCAATCGGCTGCCGGTCGCACGGGGTTGGGATCGGCTGCGGCATCGGTGCAAATTTCGCGCTCGGTGGGTGCGGCAATCGGAGCCACCATTTCCAACGGCGTGTTGTTCGGCGTGCTGCATCATGGCGATCCCGCCGCCATGGCAGTTTTTTCCACACTGTTCGAAGCCGAGAAAACAGCCAGCGTGACCACCTCGCCCGTTATCATGGCAGTCATCTCAGGCGCCTTTCGCGCGTCGTTCCTGACGATAGCCGTCTTCACCGCTATTGGTGCCGTCGTCGCATGGTCGATACCGAAGCGGCGGCTCTGAAAGGCGGTCCTACGGCCCGCACGTGGACATCAGCCTGTCTCATTAGAGCTCTCGGTTCGCAACGTGAGAGGTGTCGTCCCGTGCGCGCTGCAGAATTTTGCCCTTCGCAAAATTTGCTCCGCAAACACGGGACCGCAAAGCCGCTTGGTGACGCCGCTATGGCTGATCCGAAGGCAAGTGCCTTGACGGACCCGCATTGCGGCGGCACGTTGCGGACCAATCAACGAGATCTTCGATCGGGAGGCGGTAATGGGTATTTTCGACTGGCTGAATGGGGCAACGAAAAATGGAACGGCACCGCAGGCGGCTCAGACCACGGCCAAGCCGGCAAAAGCGGCCCACGCGAATGGCGGCGACGTGAAGCTCGAGTACACGTCGGAGTCGATCACCACGGCGATGCTCTCGCAGCTTGCGTCGACCCCTGACCCGCGCTTCAAACAGATCATGGAAGCGGCAGTGCGTCATCTCCACGCGTTCGCCCGCGAGGTGAACTTGACCCCGGGTGAATGGATCAAGGGCATCGATTTCCTGACCCGGACAGGGCAGGCCTGCTCACCGTCGCGGCAGGAGGTCATACTGCTGTCCGACACGCTCGGGCTGAGTACGCTGATCAACACCATGCACGACAAGACCGCCATGGAAGAAGCCACACACTCAAGCCTTCTCGGGCCATTCTTTCGCGAGGATCCGCCCAAGTTCAAAGCCGGCGAGCAGATCTCCCAGAAGGACGCGTCGGACGAGGTCGTGCTGTACGGCACCGTCACCAACGCCAAGGGCAAACCGTTGCCGAACGCGATCGTTTCGGTCTGGCAGACGGCCACCGATGGTCGCTACGATATGCAACAAGAAGGCGGCGGCATGGATTGCCGTGGCGAATTCACGACCGACGCCGACGGCAAGTATCTGATCCGAACGGTTCGGCCATTGTTTTATTCCATTCCCATGGACGGCCCAGTCGGCGAAATGATCACGGCGCAAAAGCGTCACGGCAACCGCCCAGCGCACATTCACTTCCTGATCTCGGCAGCCGGTCACCGGGAAATGGTGACGGCACTCTACATCGCCGACGACCCGCATATCATGGACGACGTGGTGTTCGGTGCGCACGGCGATCTGATCGCAGCCATCAAGAACAATCAACCCGGTTGCCCCGTACCCGGCGTCAACAGCATCAAGTTCAATTTCGCATTGTCGGCGGAAAGCGCGGCTGACAAACTCAGTGGTCGCGTCGGTGCCGATCCGTCGAAAATAGGTGCGACGGCGCATTGACGGTTAGCCGACGGAACCGCAGACGCGGTGCCTTCTCAACGGGTGGACAACATGGCGCGCGTAATAAATCCAGCTGCGGTCGCGGTCGACCGCCGAAGGCTACTCATCGGCGGAGCTGCCGGGGCAGCGCTGGTGGCCAATGCTGCGAGCGCCGAGGCGGCACCGGTCCGCGTCGTCGGCGAAGAGCGGTTTGTGATGAAGGGCGGCGTGAAACTCTACGTCCATCGCAAGCGCCTGCCGGGAAAACCGCTGACGCCACGGCCGGTGTTGTTTCTCGTGCACGGTTCGACGTTCGCCAGCCGCAGCAGCTACGATCTGCAGGTGCCGGGCCGCCCCAACTATTCCGCCATGGATCACTTCGCGCGGCTCGGTTACGACGTCTGGACCATGGATCATGAAGGCTATGGCTATTCGGCACGCACCGAAAGCAACAGCGGCATTCAATCCGGCGTCGAGGATCTGAAGGCGGCCATGCCGCTGATCCAGAAAATTACCGGCCAACCGACCGTGATGATGTTCGGCGAATCCTCGGGAGCCATTCGGGCGGGCGCTTTCGCCAATGTGGAGCCAGCGCGAGTGGCCAAGCTGGTGCTGCACGCCTTCACCTACACCGGTAAGGATGCACCGGAAATCGAGCGCCGCCGCAAGATGGCCGACACCCTCCGCGCTAGCCCCCGGCGGCCGTTCGGTTTGGCGCAGATCGAGAACGTGTTCAATCGCGACGTCGCCGGTGCCGGAGACCCGGCGGTGATCAAGGCGCTGGCGGATATCGAGCTCAAGTTCGGCGATAGCGTGCCCTCAGGGACTTATCTCGATATGGCCGTCAACATGCCGATGGTCGAGCCGACCAAACTCACCTGTCCGGTCATGCTGATCCGCCCCGAGCACGACGGCAACGAGAGCGAGGCGGAGCTTTATCGTTTCTTTCAGGGCATTTCGAGCAACGACAAGCAGTTCGTCAAGGTGCACGGCCTTCCGCACGGCGGCGGCATGATCGGCCCGCAGCGGCAGCGGCTGTGGCACCTCATCCAGGGGTTCCTGTCGTTTCCCGTGGTGGCGTGAGCGTGCCGCTCTTGCGAATGGCTCCAGGCTGACCACGGCTGTGCGCACGAAGAAAGGCCACCGAATGAGGTGGCCTTTGCTGTCGGCAACGCGGATAGTCTCAGCTTGCGATCTTTTTCAGGGCGCTGGTGACGGCGTCGAGCTTGGGGTCGAGTTCGAGGGCCTTTTTCATGTCGCTGAGGGCACCCTGTTTGTCCGTCTTGATCTTGGCGAACCCACGCGCGGCATAGGCTAGCGCCGAGTTCGGATCGAGTTTGATGGCTTCCTCGGCGTCTTTGATGGCCTGTTCGTCGCGACCGCCATAGCGTTGCTCGGCGTAAGCCTTGTTGGCGTAGGCTGCGGCGGACTTGGGATCGATCTTGATCACGGCGTCCGCGTCCTCGATGGCTTTCGGCAGCGCGCCGAGGCGGCGATACTGGTCGCCGCGGCCCAGCAGCGCCGCGACGGTGTTGGGTGCATACTTGAGCGCCACCGAGTAGTCGACCGCTGCGCGAAAGTGCTGGCCTAGTGTCGCCCGCACGTCGCCGCGCTTGGTCCACAGGTCGACGTTGTTCGGCGCGGCCGACAATGCCTGCGAGTAATCAGCCAAGGCCACACGAGGTTGACCGCTCGCCGATTGCGCTGCCGCTCGGGCTGCGTAGGCGGCTGCGAGCTTCGCCGTATCCTTGCCGGCATCCTTGATGGCGACGGTGCAAGCGGCAATCGCCTTGGCGCGATCGGTCGTCTGCGTGCAATCGGCCATCGACGCAGGTGCTGCTGCGGTCGGCGGCGGCGGCGGCGGTGTCGGTGTCGGGGCAGTCGCCGCAGGGGCGGGAGTCGACGGCGCTGGCTGGGTCGCCTTTGGCACCGATGGCGCGCTCGGTGCTGGCGTCTGAGCAGTGGCGGTGGCCGCAAATGCACCAGCCATCAAAGCGGCGATCAACAGGGTCCGGGTCATGAAGCGTGTCCTCGGCATTGGATGATTACGGGGATCTCTGTATTTGGTCCGCGCCCGGATGGCAATTCGGCTGTGCAGACTGTTGGTTAACGGTGTGGGCTCTGCGCGGGACGCAGTTGATCGAGGGCCACCGCCGCAACGATCAGGGCGAGACCGGCAAGGTCGAGATGTGTCGGCCAATCCCCGAGCAGAAGCACCGAGCCCAACACGCCGAAAACAGGTACCAGCAGCGTACCGAGCGAGACCGTGGAGGCCGGAATGCGGCGCACGAGCCCGAACCAGAGGATGTAGGCGAGCCCCTGCGGCAGCAAGATATGATAGAGGAAGGCCAGCAACTGCGGCCGCCGCGTCAGATCCAGATGCGGCGTCTCGAACGTCAGCATGCAGATGATACAAATTGCAGCGGCGGTAATTACCTGCCACGCCGTCACGGTCAGCGCGGGAGCGTCGATCGGATGCGCTTTGAGCCACACGGTGCCCAGCGCCCACGAGATCGCGGCACCGAGCACGTAGACCAATCCGAAGGGGATGCCGCCGGTCGCGATAATCGGCCAGAATGGAAGCGAGAGAACTGCCAGTCCGGCGGCACCGATGGTCAGGGCGATCCTACGTCTGGTGTCGATGGTTTCGCCGAGAAACCACCAGGCGAACAACGTGGTCCAGAGCGGCATCGTAAACGTCAGGATAGCTGCGCGCGACGTCGGCATCGTCAACTGCGCGAACACGACGCAAATATTGAAGATCGCGACATTGAGAAGGCCCGCGATCGCCACAGCATGCCAATGCCGGCGCGGGATGGCGAGCGACAAGCCGCGAACGCGCGCCGCCGCCGTCAACACCAGCGCGCCGCCAGTCACGCCGGCCGCGCGCAGCGACCACGGCGTGTTGGTGGCCAGCATGATCTTGACGATCGGCCAATTGAAGCCCCAGCACAGGGCCGTCGCCAGCAGCGCCGCAAAATTTGTTACGCGGGCAGAGTAAGCCGGACCAGCACTCATGCTGCGGGCGGTCCGCGAAACCCAGTCGCGAGAACATACAACTCGGCGCTTTCGGCGCGGCTGGACGGCGGTTTAATGTGACGGACCACGGCGAAGTGTTGTTTGAGCAGCCGCAGCAGGTCGTTTTCGGTTCCGCCCTGAAAGACTTTACTCAGGAATGCGCCGCCGGGCTTCAGCACCTCGCAGGCAAACGCGATGGCGGCTTCCGCTAGACCCATGATGCGCAAGTGATCGGTTCGCGTGTGGCCCGTTGTCGGGGCTGCCATGTCCGACAGCACGACGTCCGCCTGCGGCGTGCGCAACCTGGCCTTGAGTTTGTCGGGGGCGGTCTCGTCCATGAAGTCGAGCTGCAATATCTCGACGCCCGCGATGGGGTCGAACTGCAGATAATCGATGGCGACGACCTGGCCGGGCTTGGACGTCGCGGCATTGTCGGCCTTGGTGCGCTGGGCGGCGATCTGGCTCCAGCCGCCGGGGGCCGCGCCGAGATCGAGAACAATCTGGCCGGGCTTCAGAAAGTGATACTTGTCGTCGATCTCGATCAGTTTGAACGCCGCCCGGCTGCGATAGCCGGCGTCCTTTGCTGCGGCGACGTAGGGGTCGTTGAGGTGCCGCGCAAGCCAGTTGTTCGACGAGGTCGAGCGCTTGTGCGTGGTCTTGACCTTGACCTTCAACTGGCGCTGCGTGCTGCCGATGGCCCCTGGATTGCTGGGTCGGTTGGATTTGACTTTTTTCATTGATCACATGGCGTTGGGACGGCGTATCCGGCTTATCGCACAGTCACCCGCCAAGCCACCATAGCAATTACCGCGCCTGCGGTGGTCACTGCCAACCAGCCCCGAATGTGGTTAGCGACGAAATCGCTGGTCGCCATGTGCACGGACCCTGGATCATCCGATCACGCGCACAAAGGCGTCTAAAAACGCCGTCGGCCGTCTGTCGTTCCGTTAGTTCGCCGACAAACTAACGTGAAGTCCGGCCTCGAAACTGTGGCAACGACGACGCGTACCTCATCTGTACGATCTAGAAAAACTCAATGTCGATTTAGGACAAATCGCTGGCAGTGCTGATTGTTGGGGGGCCGTCATCGCTGATCCTGTCTCGAGGAGCATCCGTTGTGACACGCCCGGAATCCAAACTGCCGATCACCGGCCTGGACATCATACGCTTCTTCGCGGCGTTTCTGGTGATGGCCTATCATTTGGCGTTCTGGTCGTGGGCGGTTCGTTATCCGGCGACGGCCAACAGCATAACCCACGGCAATCCAGCATTTGCGTACCTCACCTGGCTCTCGTGGTTTGGGTCCGTCGGCGTCGACATTTTCTTCGTGCTGTCCGGCTTCGTCATCGTCTATTCGGCGGCGGGCCGTGACAGCGCATCATTCGCGCGCAGCCGAGTGCTACGCCTCGTTCCCGGCGCACTGCTCTCGGCGAGCCTGAGCGCAGTCGCGCTCTTGGCGTTGAACACGGTTCCAGCTTGGTCCGTCGCGACGCGGTTTGTGCGCAGTGTGCTATTCGTGCCCTATGGACCATGGATTGACGGTGTCTATTGGACGCTGGGCATCGAAGTCGTGTTTTACGCCACCGTATTCGGGCTGCTCAAATCTCTGTCGATCGAGCGGCTGCGGCTGGTTTTGTATCCAATCGGCCTTGTCAGTTCGGCGTTCTGGCTGGCGAGCGCGCTGTTCGGTTTGAATGTCTACATCGATACCACGTTCGGCCCCTCGGTCGTCCGGACGCTTCAACTCCTGCTGGTTTATCACGGCAACCTGTTCGCGATAGGCGGCCTGCTGTGGGCCTACCTGTTGGGCCAGCGGCGAGGCGAGGATCTTCTCGTTATCGCACTCTGCGTCGTCACCGCGATGTTGCACATCGCCAACGACAAGGCGTGGGAGGCCGAAGTGGCACACAGCACAGTCGCGGTTCCGATCCTGATCTGGGTGGCGTGTCTGGCGGCCATGATCCTTTCCGTGCGGTTCAATGCTCAGGTTTCACGTGTGATACCCGGACGCATTGCCCGCAATATTGGCATCGCCACCTATCCCCTCTACCTCATCAACGACGTGATCGGCGCGATTTTTCTCAAAGGAGCGTATGCGCTGACGGCGCATGCAGAAGTGGCGCTCGCGATTGCGATGCTGACGACTTCGGCACTGGCCATATTCATCGCGGCATGTGCCGAGCCTCCGCTCAGGGAGCTTCTTGCGACCGCCATCGACCGCGCCTCGTGGAAAAAACACGTTCCCCTGCCGCGCAATTCTTGATCGGTTCGGCGATCTCTTCTGCCTCGTCGGAACTACAAGGATGGCACGCCGAAGTAAGGCGGCGCGCACCTCACATCTCCACCAGTTTCCCCGGATTCATGATCCCGGCCGGATCGAGCGCGCGTTTGACGGCGCGCAGCATGTCGAGTTCGACGTCGCTCTTGTAGTGCTGGTTTTCGGCAAGCCGGATGCGGCCGATGCCGTGTTCGGCGCTGATCGAGCCACGATGGGCGACGACGATGTCGTGCACGATGCGGTTGATCGCCGAATATTCCTGCATGAACCGGTCTTGCGTCCAGTCGACCGGGCGCACCGGATTATAATGCAGGTTGCCGTCGCCGACGTGGCCGAAACAGCAGTGGCGCACGCCGGGGTAGGCTTTCTCGACGGCGGCATCGGCTTCGGCCACGAAGGCTGCGATATCGGAGACGGGTACCGATATGTCGTGCGCGATCGAGCCGCCAGCGGCACGCTGCCCCTCGGCCATGTCCTCGCGCATCTTCCAGAGCTTGCGCGATTGCTGCGACGAGCCACAGATGATGGCGTCGACGGCGAGGCCGTCTTCCAGCGCGGACGCGAGCGCTTCCGACAATGGTTCATGCAGCGACCCCGGTGCGCCCTGGCCGCTGACGTCCATCAGCACGTACCAGGGATGGACCTCGCGCATCGGATCTTCGTTGCCGGGCACGCCTTTGATGGTGAAATCGACGATGGAGCGGCGGATCAGTTCGAATGCCGAGATCGCGTCGCCCATGCGCTCGCGAAGGCGTCCGAGCAAGGCGACGCTGGTGGCGGGACTGTCGACGGCAATCCACGCGGTTTCCGACGCGGTCGGCAGCGGGAACAGCTTCAGCACGGCGGCGGTGATGATGCCGAGCGTGCCCTCGCCGCCGATGAATAACTGCTTGAGGTCGTAGCCGGTGTTGTCTTTGCGAAGCCCGCGCAGGCCGTCCCAGATGCGCCCGTCGGGCAATACAACTTCGAGGCCCAGCACGAGGTTGCGCGTGTTGCCATAGCGCAGCACCTGCACGCCGCCAGCATTGGTGGAAATATTACCGCCGATGCGGCACGACCCTTGCGCGCCGAGACTGAGCGGGAACAGCCGCTGCTTGGAGGCCGCCGCTTCCTGGATCTGCTGCAGCACGACGCCGGCGTCGACGGTGATGGTTTCGTTGCCGAGATCGACGTTGCGAATGGTCGTCATGCGTTCGGTCGAGATGACGATCTCGCTGTTGGTTTCGCGCGGCTGGCCGGCGAACGTCAGGCCGGTGTTGCCGCCCTGGGGGACGATGCCGATGTGATGGGCCGCGCAGTAGGTGACGATGGCCGCAACTTCGGCCGTGCTTTTGGGTCGAAGCACGAGCGGCGTTTTGCCCGTGTAGCCGTAGCGCCAGCTTTGCCGGTAGGCGAGCGTATCGGCCTCACCTTCGAAGAAGCCGCCGGGACCGGCCATGGTTTTCAAGGCGTCCAGGTGGACCTGCGCAATGGTCGCAGCAGCTGACGTCGAAGCAGTAAGGGTCGTGGCTTTCATGATGGCGGCGTCTCAGTTATGGGGAAGCTCGCGAACTGGCGTCGGCACCGACGGGCGGCAAGCGGCATGCAGTGGCAGTATCGGCTATTTGGAACGACTGACGCAATGATGGATCAGCAGGGGCGACCAGCGAACGGCGACGACGACAACGCGGCGATGATCGCAGCGCGGCCCGTGCATGGCTTCAGGCGCAACCTCGGCTACACCACGACGAAATGGTCGGACCGCTTCAGTGAAGTGCAACTCGTCATCGACGGACGCCACGACAACAGCCACGGCATCGTACACGGCGGCGTCTATGCAGCGATGCTCGATGCAGCGTTCGGCGGCGCTGTCGCCTTCTGCAGTGTTCCCGGTCGCACGCGGCTGGCGGTCACGATCACGTTGCAGACGATTTTCATGGCGTCCGCCAAATCGGGCACCCTGACCGCCACAGGACGGGTGATCGGCGTCGAGGGGCGGGTCGCCACCTGTGTGGGCGAGGTGCGGCGCGACGATGGAACGCTATGCGCGACGGGCACCGGCAGCTTCATGTACCTGCACGGCAGCGAGCAGCCCGACGGCGTGCCGCAGGAAATGCGCGGCCGCCCGCTCTGAAGTCGACGCCGTAAGGGGCAACCCAGCCATGCAGGCGCTCATGCCGGATGGAGGAGTGGGTGCGCGCGGTGTTAGACCGATGCCATCGCGGAATGACGAGAACCCACATCGATGCAACGCAAGACCACTGGCGGTTCGGCTTCCGGCGACCTCGATGCAGCAGAAGCCGGTGGTGTGTTCGGCCGGCCGACGCGTCCGGTGCTGTCCAATCAGCCTCTGAAAGCGATCGGCCTGATTTGCCTTGCGGTCATGTGTTTCTCGGCCCTCGACGCCACCGGAAAATACTTGATCACCGTCGGCAAGCTGCCGGTGGCGCAGGTGGTGTGGGTGCGTTTTGCCGGCCAGCTCGTGGCCATCGTGCTGACGCTCGGATTGGTCGCGGTGCCCTCGCTGTTGCGGGCGCGCAAACCGGGATGGCAGTTGCTGCGGTCGTGCCTGTTGCTGGCGTCCACACTGTTCAATTTTCTGGCGCTGCGGACGCTCCGCCTCGATCAAGCGATGACGGTGCAGTTTCTGACGCCGTTGACAGTTGCGCTGCTCGCCGGACCGTTGCTCGGAGAATGGGTGGGCTGGCGGCGCATGATCGCAATTCTGGTCGGCTTCTGCGGCGTCGTGATCGCGATCCATCCGGCGTCGGGGACCTTCGAGATAGCCTTCCTGTGGTCGGCGGCGGCGATGCTGGCTTACGCTTCGTTTACGCTGCTGACGCGCCATTTGGCATCTCACGACGGCGTGCCCGTGACCTTGTTCTATTCGATGTTCGCAGGAGTCGTGCTGACAGCACCGTTGGCGTATTCAAATTGGATATGGCCCAGCGCGCCTGTCATTTGGTTTGCGATGGTGTCATTTGGAGGTTGGGCTGCGGTCGGGCACGCGCTGTTCATCGCTGCGTTCCGCTACGCGCCGGCGTCGAGCGTGGCGCCGTTCACGTATTTCGGCCTGGTGACGCACACGGCCGCCGGCTATTTCGTGTTCGGGCAGGTTCCCGACGCGATCACGATGGCGGGGGCAAGCGTCGTCGTCGCGTCGGGCCTCTATCTGTTCAACCGCGAACGTGTGCTCAAAATGCAGGCGGCACCTTCGTAGGACAGAGGTCGCATCAAAATCGTTGCGCGCCGGGTTCATCGCTATAAAAAAGCTGCATTTTACGCACATCGGCACAGCAGCCGCGGTAAAGGACATCGGCACGGCTCGGCAACAGTTTCACCGCCTACGGTTTTCCGAGGCGTCTGCGTGCCGAAACTGTCACAATTTTAGCACATCTGCTGGAGCGTTGCGCTACAGTTCTGCAAATGCCCCTTGGCGAAAGCATCAGATCGCTGGCATCTCGAAAACGGGGCAATCGGATTTCGAATTTCAAGGCAACGGCGCGCCGCGTCGGCAGTCGAAAGAGGATTGTGATTTAGCAATCGAGAGGTCAGTTCATGCGTACAATAAGTCTAGGGAAGCTCGTCACCGGCATTATCGCCGTCAGTTCTATTTTCGGCAGTTTCGTCGCGGCGCAAGCTCAGGACCGCAGTAGCCAGATCCGGTCCCAGTTGCGCGACCGCATGAATGCCAACACGATTACGATCGCTTCAGGCAATCCGAACGGCGCGTACCTGTTTCTTGGCTACGACATGACGGCGGTCCTCGACAAGGAAGACGGCCTGCGCGTGCTTGCCTATATCGGCAAGGGCGGCCAGCAAAACGTCAAGGATGCGCTGTTCCTGCGTGGCGTCGATCTCGCCATCACGCAAGCCAACGTGCTCAGGTATTACAAAAAGACCGGGGAACTCGGCGGCGATATCGACCGCCGACTGGTGTACATCACGCGGCTGAACCTCGAGGAAATGCATCTGGTCGTCGCCGAAAACAGCGGCATCAACTCCATCCAGGATCTTGCTGGCAAAACCGTCAATTTCAGCGACGCCGGCAGCGGCACGCAGCTCTCCACACAGATACTTTTCCAGACGCTCAAAATGAACGTCAAGGAAGTGAACATGGGGCAGGGCGATGCGCTAGAAAAACTCAAGACGGGCGAAATTGCAGGCACGTTCCTGGTTGCGGGCAAACCGTCGGGCGCGTTCGGCAAACTGACGCCGGGCTCGGGCTACAAGATCCTGCCGCTCGCCTTCACGCCTGAAATGGAGGCAGCCGACTTCCTGCCGACGCAGCTGACGAACAAGGATTACCCGATGATCCCGGCGGGTCAGACCGTCGATACACTCGCCGTCAGCGCTGTGCTCGCAGCCTTCAACTGGCCGTCGGACACGGACCGTTATCGCCGGACGGCAGCGTTCATCGAACAGTTCTTCGACCGCATCGGTGAGTTTCAGAAGCCACCGCGCCATCCCAAGTGGAAGGAAGTCAATATCGCCGCCAACCTGCCGGGCTGGGTCCGTCACCCCGCCGCGCAAGCCTGGATTGATCGCCATCGCACGACAACGGCGGCCACCCGCTGAGGCGTGACGCGGCTACCAGACTATCTGATTTGCGCGAAAGGCCGTCCCGTTGGGGCGGCCTTTTTCTTGGCCGAAATACGAAAGGGGTATCGTGCGAAGGTCCGCAGTCAAATGATGCCGATCCCGGTCCAGTCGTGACGTACAACCGCATGAAGTAACTTCCGCATTATGTTTGGGCCGCGTGCGCGCGCGGTTCGGGAAAGGCGCTCAGGCCCGCGGGTGGGGCCTGAGTTGCGTTTCGACATGATCGCCACCGGCGCCGTCACGGTCGACGAGTTCAGAAATGCAGCTTACGATCATCCAAGTCCGGGCGCTGGCGATCCGGATACCGGAGGAAACGGGTATGCTTACAAGAAGACGTTTTGCAGGTGTTCTGTCCTGCGCGATTTTCGGATCGCAGGCGTATACTGCAACGGGTGCATCAGCGCAGGGCGCGGATTGGACAGCATTGTTCGATGGCAAAAGCCTCAGCGGCTTCGACCAGATAGGCGATGCCAACTGGCGGGTCGAAGACGGTGCGCTTGTTGCCGACAAGGGCGATGGCTTTCTGGTTACCAAAAGCACCTACGGCGATTTTCAAATAAGAGCCGAGTTTTGGGTCGAGGACGACTCAAACAGCGGCATCTTCATTCGCTGCAGCGACCCCGCCAAGGTGACCGCGACCAACGCCTACGAAGTCAACATCTGGGACAAGCGCCCCGAACCTGCCTTCGGCACCGGCGCGATCGTCAACATCGCAAAGGTCGATCCCATGCCGAGGGCGGGCGGC
>JANYHG010000116.1 GCA_025359165.1 Hyphomicrobiaceae bacterium | reverse complement strand
TCTTTGGTCACGCCGTCGGTGTAGGTGATCTTGGCGATCATCTTCTGGCGCGGCCTGATCGTCGTCAGCCCCTCGAGCGACACGGTCTCGGCACCGGTCAGGCCGATCGACTGCCACGACAGGCCGTCCTCGAACACCAGCGGCAGCACGCCCATGCCGACGAGGTTGGAGCGATGGATGCGCTCGTAGCTTTGCGCTATGACCGCCTTGATGCCGAGCAGCGTGGTGCCCTTTGCAGCCCAATCGCGCGACGAGCCGTTGCCGTATTCGATGCCCGCAAACAGCACCAGCGGCACGCTGTCTTTGCGGTACTGCTCGGCGGCGTCGAAGATCGACATCACCTTGCCGGACGGATAGTGCGTGGTGTTGCCGCCTTCCTTGATGACGCCTGCCGCATCCTTGTTCATGGCATTCTTGATGCGGATGTTGGCGAACGTGCCGCGCATCATCACGTCATGATTGCCGCGCCGGGTGCCGTACTGGTTGAAGTCGGCCGGGCGCACCTGATGCTCGAGCAGGTATGCGCCGGCCGGGCTGTCTTTCTTGATCGAACCGGCAGGCGAGATGTGGTCGGTCGTGATCTTGTCGCCCAGCAGCGCGAGGATGCGTGCGTTGGCGATGTTCTGGATCGGCACCGGCGTCTTGGTGATGCCCTGGAAGTAGGGCGGGTTCTGCACGTAGGTCGAGCCGGAGTTCCAGGCGTAGGTGAGCGATTTGGTGACCGGCACTTTCTGCCATCCAGCGTCGCCCTTGAACACATCGGCGTAGCGCGAGAGGAAGATCTCACGCGTGA
Source organism: Hyphomicrobiaceae bacterium (assembly GCA_025359165.1). Classification (GTDB taxonomy): domain Bacteria; phylum Pseudomonadota; class Alphaproteobacteria; order Rhizobiales; family Hyphomicrobiaceae; genus JABFRJ01. Next base: position 22,210 of record JANYHG010000116.1, on the reverse strand, counting down.
CGTTCTGCTGGATGAAGGTCTGCACTTCCTGGTTCGACGGCCAGACGTCTTTCAGAAACACCGGCTTCCCGTCGCTGCCTGTGCCGAGCGGTTCGCTCGACAGATCCATATGGACGCTGCCGGCGAGTGCGAACGCCACCACCAGCGGTGGCGATGCCAGATAGTTGGCCTGCACGTCGGCGCTGACGCGGCCTTCGAAGTTGCGGTTGCCAGACAGCACGGCCGCCGCAATGATTCCGTTCTCGTTGATCGACTTGGAAATCTCCGGCGGCAGCGGTCCGGAATTGCCGATGCAGGTGGTGCAGCCGAAGCCGACCAGGTTGAAGCCGAGCGCGTCGAGATCCTTTTGCAGGCCGGCCTTTTCGAGATAGGCGGCCACCACCTGCGATCCCGGCGCGAGAGAGGTCTTGACCCACGGCTTGGATTTCAAGCCTTTCGCCACGGCATTGCGTGCCAGCAGTCCGGCGGCGATCAACACGCTCGGGTTCGACGTGTTGGTGCAGCTCGTGATCGCCGCAATCGCCACGTCGCCGTGATGCAATTTATAGTCGCGGCCATCGACGCTGTAGGCAGCGCCAAGGGCTGCCGGCTTTTTGTATTCGCCTTCGAGCGCGGTCGCAAAGCCCGACTTGACCGCATCGAGGGCGACGCGGCCTTCCGGACGCTTTGGACCCGCGAGCGACGGCACGACATCTTCCAGTGCCAGTTCGAGCGTGTCGGTGAACACAGGATCGGCGGCACCCGCCACGCGGAACAAGCCTTGCGCCTTGGCGTATTCCTGCACCAGCGCGATGCGGTCTTCGGCGCGGCCGCTCATTTTCAGATAGGCCAGCGTTTCGGTATCGATCGGGAAGTAGCCGCACGTCGCGCCATATTCCGGTGCCATGTTGCCGATGGTGGCGCGGTCGGCCAGCGTCATCGCGTCGAGCCCGGGGCCGTAGAATTCGACGAACTTGTTGACGACGCCCTTCTTGCGCAGCATCTGCGTGACGGTCAGCACGAGATCGGTGGCGGTGATGCCTTCCTTCATGCGGCCTGACAGCTTGAAGCCGATCACCTCAGGGATCATCATCGACTGCGGTTGGCCAAGCATGGCGGCTTCAGCCTCGATGCCGCCCACGCCCCAGCCGAGCACGGCGAGACCGTTGACCATCGTGGTGTGGCTGTCGGTGCCGACGACAGTGTCGGGATAAGCCATTTTCTTGCCGTTCGGTTGCTCGGCGACCCATACCGTCTGCGACAGGTATTCGAGGTTGACCTGATGGCAGATGCCGGTGCCGGGGGGTACGACGCGGAAGTTGGCGAACGCGCCCTGGCCCCATTTGAGGAAGTTGTACCGCTCGCCGTTGCGCTCGTATTCCAGCTCGACGTTGTGGGCGAGTGACGTGGGCGTGCCGAATTCGTCGACGATGACGGAGTGATCGATCACCAGATCGACCGGGACCAGCGGATTGATCTTGGTCGGGTCACCGCCGAGACTGTTCATGCCGTCGCGCATCGCGGCCAGATCGACAACGGCGGGGACGCCGGTGAAGTCCTGCATCAGCACGCGTGCTGGGCGAAAGCCGATTTCGGCGCCAGCCTTGCCCTTGTCGACCAGCCAATTGGCCATCGCCTGGATGTCGGCCTTCTTGACCGTGCGACCGTCTTCGTTGCGCAGCAGGTTTTCGAGCAGCACTTTCAGCGAGTAGGGCAGCTTGGTGATGCCGGTCAGACCATTCGCTTCGGCCAGCGGCAGCGAAAAGAATTCGTAAGTTTTGCCGGCTGCGGTCAATGTCGACCGGCATTTGAAACTGTCTAAGGACGTGACGTTAAGGCTCATGACCGCGGATCTCCGTGACTAATCTATCTGGACTGCTGGCTGAAATTCCGGAGGCAACCTCGAGCGGGCCTGAACCTCATGTCCACGTCGCACTGGCAAATCACCTTGTGGGGGCCTTATAAGACGGTGTTCGTCCAATCGCCAGTATTCTGGTGTGCGACTTAAGGCAGGCGTGCCGCGCAGTTTCGCCGTGCCTGTTTGCGCGCCATCAGTCACCCCGCAGGATCGCCAAAGCTCATGCTGCTCGTCGTCGATAGGCTCGAACAACGCTACGGCGATCATGTTCTGTTCTCTGGACTGAGCTTTTCGGTGCGCTCCGGCAGTGCCCTCGTCGTCACCGGCGATAATGGCTCGGGAAAAAGCACGCTGTTACGAACCCTCGCCGGATCGATGCTGCCGACGTCAGGCAGTGTGACGCTGCAGGGCGGCATCGAGGACAGTCCGATCTCCGAGCAATGCCACCTCGTCGGGCCGCTGAATGCCATCAAGCTGGAGCTGACGGCGCGGGAAAATCTCGTCCAATGGCGCGACGTGCTGGGCGGCGGCGACGCGGCGACCGTCGACGAGGCGCTGACGCAGTTCGGGCTCGATCGCTTCGCCGACATGCGCGCGGAAGTTCTGTCGACGGGCTGGCGCCGTCGCCTCGCATTGGCGCGCGTCCTGATCGCCGAGCGGCCACTGTGGTTTCTCGACGAGCCGACCGCAGCCCTCGACGTGGTATCTAGCCGAATGGTCTCCGATATGATCCGGGCGCATCTGGCCGTCGGCGGCCTGGCCGTCATCGCCACCCACCTCGACCTCGGGATCGAAGGCGTGCAGACGATGGAGCTTCAGCGGCTACCGGTTGCGGGTGCCGAGGCGTAAAGAGGCATCATCATGACTTGGTCCATCGTCGCTTTCGATCGAACGACAGGCGCTTTCGGCGTGGCGGTGGCGACGCGCGCGTTCGCGGTCGGTGCCAGTTGCCCATTCGTGCGCGCCGGCGTCGGAGCGGTCTCCACCCAGTCGATCACCAATCGCTACCTCGGGCCTGCGGTGCTGGATGCGCTCGCACGCGGACTTGCGCCTGCTGCAGCCATCGAGAGCGCGCTCGCCGGTGACGATGGTAAACACTTGAGGCAGGTCCACGCCGTCGACGCCAAGGGTCGAACGGCGGCGTGGACCGGAAAGCACTGCGTCGACTGGTGCGGCGACCGCGCCGGTCAGCAGGCGCACGTCACCGGCAACATGCTGGCAGGTGCCGCCACTGTGGATGCAACTCTTGCTGCCTACGAGGCTGCGTCTGCGCTGACGCTGCCCGAGCGCATGATGCAGGCGATGGAAGCCGGCGAGGCCGCTGGAGGCGATCGACGCGGACGGCAATCGGCAGCCATGCTCATGACGACGTCGGAGGATTTTCCCGATCTCAATCTGCGTGTCGACGACGCCGTGGCACCGCTGGGCGAACTGCGCCGTTTGCTCGGGCTGTGGTCTGCTACGTGGCCTGCGCGGCAGGCGATGTCGCCGTCGCGCGCCAATCCATCCGGGAATACCGATCTCGATGCCATCGAGGCGACGTGGCGTGCTCAAGGTCTGACGCTGCAATTCCGCCGCTGATCATAGGCCGTCGATGCAACTGGTGTGGCGCGCCTGCAGCTGCTTATTTTTAAGGCCGTCTGCGAACAATTCGTTGTCATCCCGCTGCAACCCGAATCGGCGCAACTCTGTTATGTAGATATGAAATTCACTGCGGACCCAGTGCTTCGCACATGGTCCAAGGGAGAGCCGATGCAGGACAGACCTGACTGCGCTTTCAGAATTCCCGCAGGTGAGACGGCCTTGGATGGGACCGTCGTTGGATCCAGCGGAAACGTAACCCTCGCGCAACCGCGCGATCTCATCCACCAACGCCGAATGGCCCGCTATATCCGTATCGGAGATCCTCATCGATCTGCGGGCGGATGGTGTGCACGTAAATTCGGCTGGGGACACATCGGAGGAGCTTCCATGAGGCGACAACTTCCTTTGCGTAGCCAAATGTCATCGCGTGGCGTTTCGAGCTCGGGTTTATCGAGCGGATGCAGTGATACCGACCGCGGTGTCAGTGCCTGGAGAGATCGGAAACGGTTGCTGCTGATGCGCAATCTGCAGCATCACCGCCCCCCGAGTAGGACATGACTGACACCAGACCGGCAGTGATCGCTGATCTTTGAAGCGACAACGCCGGGGTGCCCTAGACCATAAGGCTGGCTCTTCCGAGCCGGCCTTATGCCGTTGGGCTGCGCTCGGACCACCGTCTGCCGGCCCGCGTCAATTGCTGGCGCACGAGATTGATGTGCAGGCGCAGATCGTAGAGCTGGCTCGAGAAAGCCAGCGGCACGCGGATTTCGGTCACGCCGTGTTCGACGGCTTCCAACGCATTGCCGGCCTCGGCGAGTTGTCCAGCATCACCGGCTACGCGGATCGCGTGCTCGACCGTTTTGAGACGGCGATACCAGAACAACAACCGCCGGCGGATGGTCCAATTGTAGGCGATCGGCGCGAGCCGCATGAGCGGCAATCCGATACTGAGTACCGGAATGAGCAGCAACAGCAGCTGCCCACCGTTTTCACTGACGTACGCCGTGATCGCGAACGGCAGCTTGGCTTTGGCGATCGTCGGTCCCAACGCGCGCAGCAGCACTGGCAACTCTCGTGTGCTCTGGACCGCGCGTGCGTCGGGTGCGGATTCGAATTCGCTGTCGGTCGCGAGCGGAAATTCGCCAGCGCGATAAAACAGGATGGGCTCGCCGATTTTGTCGAAACCCGATTTGGGATTGCGGAAGACCGCGTAGGTGAGCAGCTGTGTGAGTGCGGGATGAAGATCCTTGCGCACCACGAGCGCTGCCTGCGTCGTCAAGATGGTGACATCAGTAGCGGGCGTCTGCGGTGCCAGTTCGACGGCACCCTGATGCAGCACCACCGTCGACAGATACGGAAAGCGGTCGATGTAGGCGTTGGCTTCAGTCGCAAAGTTCATCAGGCGCAAGCCGGGATGGCGGAGAAGCTTCTGCACCTTCGCCGCTTCCGGCGGCAGAAGAAGAAAAGCCACGTCGATTTCGCCGTCGACGAGTGCGCTGGCGCTTTCGTCGAGTTCGCGCTCGATGAGGGTCGCGTTGTCAGCGGTGATGCCGTTCGCCATCAGCAACTGTCCCACAAGTCGCCGCGTGCCGGTTGGCTGGGTGCCGATGAAAATCCGTTTGCCCTGGAGGTCGCGCAGGCTGGCCACCGGTTCGTTCTTGCGCGTGAACACCCAGAGCGGCTCGATCAGCACACGCCCGATCGAGCGCAGCGCCGCGACGTCTTTGGCGTGCCAGGCGTTGTCTTCGGTGGTCGCAAGCCGGCCACGCTGACCGCCGACGAAGCCACCTTTGACGAAGCCGGCAACGACATCCTGATCCTGATCGACGACGAGTGCCTTCAACGTATAGAAACCGTCGAGGTCGGAGCGGGTGACAAGATCGACGCCATATTTCGCGAGTTCGGTGCGATAGGTTTTAGCCAGCTCTTCATAGAGGCCGCCGGCACCACCCGTCGCGACGACAATGCGCCCGACCGGCTGTGGATTATGCAGCAACGACACCAATGGCAAGGCGACGAGCAGCAGCCCCGACAAGAGAAGCGCAAACAAGATCACGCGTTTCATGATGTCCCCGATTTCCATCTGCTACAGCGTCAACCGTGCCCCGTCAGCATCCACAATGCCAGCCGGTGCAAGCCTTGCGGCTGCGCGCACAACGCCGAAGCGCCGGCCTCTCGCAGTTCCGCCACCGACCCATACCCCCAACTCGCCCCGATCGAGCGCAGGCCATTGGCTTGCGCGCCGAGAATATCGAACTTGCGATCGCCGATCATCAGCGCATTCGCCACGTCGACTTTTTCCGTCGCGATGATGTGGGCGATCAGTTCGGGCTTGTGGTCGCGTGTGCCATCGAGCTCGGCACCGTGAATGGCCGAAAAGTAGTGTGCCAGGCCTTTTTCTCGCAGGATGGGCTTGGCGAACACGTGCGGCTTCGAGGTCGCCACGATCAGCCGGCACTCGGCCCGCAGCAAGGCCTGCAATGAAGTCTCGATGCCGGGGTATACGGCGGCGTCGTACATCGCCGGTGTACGCGTGCCGCCCGCGCCGCTGTAATTCTCGCGATAGAGCACGAGCGCCTGTTCGACATCTTCGGCGGCCACACCCAGCTTGGGAAAACTATCGCGCAACGGCGGGCCGATCACGTGCAGCAAGGCGTCTGACGGCGGGACCGGCAACGCCAAGTGGGCGAGCGCATACTGCACCGAGCCGATGATGCCGGGTTTTGGGTCGAGCAGTGTCCCGTCGAGGTCGATCAGGATATCCATGAAGCTCCAGGCGTGGCGTAAGTGCGAGATCACAAGTAGGGCGACTTTATCAGGGAGACTTTAACAGGGGGACTGTAGACCCTGCACGACCACCATGCCACTCTCTCTCGCCTATAGCAGTTGCCTCGCTCAGCAGGAGCCGTTCGATGTTTACGCCGGGATTACTCGCCCACAAGCACGTTCTGATCACCGGCGGGGGCACCGGACTGGGGCGCGCCATGGCCGAGCGGTTTTTGCAACTCGGAGCGGAGGTCTCGATCTGCGGGCGCCGCAAAGGCGTGTGCGACGAGACGGCGAAAGCGTTGATGGCGGCGCACGGCGGCAAGGTCAACAGCTACGGCGTCGACATTCGCAATGCGCAGGCGGTCGACGAGATGGTCGCCGACATTTTCGCGAACCGGCCGCTGACCGGCCTCGTCAACAACGCCGCCGGCAACTTCATTTCTCCGACCGAAGCGCTGTCGACGCGTGGCTTCGACGCCATCGCCAACATCGTCATGCACGGCACGTTCTACGTCACCCACGCCGTCGGCAAACGTTGGGTGGAAGCAGGCTGGAAGCCGGGTGACCCCATGCGCTCGGTAATGTCGATCATCGTCACCTGGGTGTTGAACGGCGGGCCCTATGTGGTGCCGTCGGCGATGAGCAAGAGCGCGATCAACACGATGACGATGTCGCTGGCGACCGAGTGGGCACGCCATGGCATCCGTCTCAATGCGGTAGGCCCCGGCGAGATCCCGACCGAGGGCATGTCCAAGCGCCTGAACCCCGGCGAAGATCCCGGCGCGCGGTCGAAGGAGCGCAATCCGATGGGCCGCACCGGCGAGATGGCCGAATTGCAGAACCTCGCGACGTTCCTCATGTCAGACGGCTGCAACTGGCTCACCGGGCAATCGATCATGATGGATGGTGGCGGCTATCTCGCCAACGGCGGCAACTTCTTCGAACTGCGCAAATGGACGCCCGAGCAATGGCAAGCCGCCCGCGATCTCATCGAAGGCCAGAACACTAGAGCCGCGCCCAACGGACGACGTGAGCGGGCAGCTCAGTGGGTTGCAATAAATCAAACCGCGTTGTCCTGCATTCGATTTATGCGTTTTGATTATAATGCCATCACAAATTAGAGATTTGCCGGGGGTTTCCCTCGAGTGTCGCCGATTGTAACATCGGCACAATCCATCACCCGTTCTCGGGTTGGCAATTTCATTTTGGATAGCAAAGGAACAATTATCATGACGGTTCCGTCGAATGAGAAAATGCTCAAATTCGCGCTCATGGCTTTCGGCGCTATATTCTGTCTGGTTTATCCCATTGGAATGATCTGGCCGTCTGGTTGGGTCTGGCATGGCGGACATGGCCAGTATTATCTGCAGATGATTTGCGGAATTTATTTCGTGTTGGGCGTGTTCCTGATAATGGCCGCCGCAAATCCCGCAGAACACCGCAGCTTGATATCCTTCACGATCTGGTCGAGCGTGGTGCATGCGGCCATCATGGCAGCTCAGGCCGTCGGTGATGGGCACGAGCTTGGCCATCTGATCGGCGATGTTCCGGCGCTGCTCCTCGTTGCATTTGTCCTCTGGTATCTCATGCCGTCCGAAAATTCGGTGAGGTCGGCGACGACTGAAACTCTGAGCGAAGGCGTGTCGACGGCCGGTAAGGCGCGGCGATAGCGGTCGGGTTGTCTTGCTTGTTGTCGACACCGCCCGTTGAACCGAAGCATTTCACCCGGCACGCGCGTGCCCTACTTGCCATCCCGCAGCGCCGCAGTTCGCCGTGCGGGATTGGGCGTCGGTTGGTCGAGCAGCGTGGCGATGATCTCGAGACCGCCGGCCAGCGCCTGCGGCCACGTGAGCGGACACCCAGGACGCGTGCGCAGCTCCGACCTGGCGTATGCAAGCGCCGCTGATCCCGCCAGCTTGTCGGGAATATGCACGAAGCCGGCCTCGCATGCCTGCCCCGTCGTCTGCGTCAGCACATGATAAAGCGTCGCGTTGCAGAGATACGTCCCGGCGCTCCACGAGCGATAGGCGGGGATCGACTGCAGTTGCAAGCGCCTGACGATCGCGGCCACCGGCACGCGCGAAGGCAGCAGATCCATCCCGCCGCCGACGACCGCTGATGTCACCGGTCGGCAGCCGCTGGCATCCGGCACCATCGCGCACTGATTGCGTCCGCGCGATTCGATTTCGAAGCCGCGCGCCCGGCTCGAGACGCCGAAGTGCAGCACGATGTCGGGGCGATATATGCGGAGCAGGTGCTCGACGCGGGCGGGTGCTGCAACCCATTCGGTCGGCAAAATCTCGGTCACGATGTGCACGGCCGGAAACAGCCGCCGCGCCGCCTTGGCCAACCGTGGCACGAGCATCATCGTCGCATTGACCGAGACCGACGGGAAGGGGCCGAAGCCGGTCAGCAGCAGCGTCGTGCGCCCGTCGCTGGGCACGGGGTCGTGAGCGGATGGATGCCTGCGGGTAGTTCTCACGATGGACTGGCGGTGTTGCATGGCGTGATCATGGAGTGGTTGTGACGGAAGGCGATAGTCCCATCGCCGCGAGCAGGGCATCGACGGCGTGGGGTGGGGTCATCGTTCCCGCCTGCACGGCGCGCTCGAGTTCGCTGCGTCGCGCGGCCAGCGCCGGAGTGGCGGCAGCCATGCTCGACAGTCGTTCCTGCAGCAGGGCCCGCATCCAGCCCACCGCCTGGCGTTGGCGTCGTGCCTCGAACTCGCCGGTGTCGCGCATGCACGTGCGATGCGCGCTGATGGTGCTCCACAAGGTGTCGAGCCCGCCGTTGTCGCGGCCAGAAATCGTCAGCACCTTTGGTTGCCACACCGCGTCGGCTGGCGTGAATATGTGCAGCGCGCCGGTGTATTCGGCGGCAGCGGCGGTGGCGCGCGCAATGTTGTCGCCGTCGGCTTTGTTGATGGCGACGATGTCGGCCAGTTCGATGATGCCCTTCTTGATGCCCTGCAGATCGTCACCGCCGCCGGCCAGCAACAGCACCACGAAGATGTCGACCATATCGGCGACGGTGGTTTCGGACTGACCGACGCCGACCGTTTCGACGATCACCACGTCGAAGCCCGCCGCTTCGCATAACGCCAGCGTTTCCCGCGTTTTTCGTGCGACGCCGCCGAGCGTGCCGGATGTCGGCGACGGCCGGATGAAGGCGGCGGCACTTTGGGCGAGACGGTTCATGCGCGTCTTGTCACCAAGGATCGATCCGCCCGTGCGCGTCGAGGTCGGGTCGACGGCCAGCACCGCCACCTTGTGCCCGGCTGCGACCAGATTGATGCCGAGCTGGTCGATGGTGGTGGATTTGCCCACCCCAGGCACGCCGGTAAGTCCGATGCGATGGGCCTTTCCGGTGCGGGGGAGGATGGCCTGCAGCAGATCGTCGGCGGCGCGGCGGTCGCTTGGCCGGTTGCTCTCAACGAGGGTGATGGCCTGCGCCAACACCGCCCGGTCGCCGGCTGCGAGGCCCTGCACGAAGTCTGCGGTCGAGAGTTGCGGCCGTTTGCTGTTGCTCATCGCGTGCCCGTGTCGTGTCCCGCGGCCATCGCGCGATAGCTTTGCGCATAAGCTTCGGAAACCTGCGGAATGGTGTAGCCGTCGAGCACGCGGGCTCTGGCGGCGCGCCCCATCCGCAGGCGCAATTCGGGATCGCATGCCAATTGTTCGAGCGCTGCGGCGAGCGCCCCGGCATCGTCGGGCGGGACGATCAAGCCTTCGATGCCGTGCCGTACGAAACTCCGGCAGCCCGCAACGTCGGTAACGATCGCCGGCCGGCCCGATGCCGCCGCTTCCAGCAGCGAACGCGGCAGCCCCTCGCCGCCCCGCGTCGGCGTCACGTAGATGTCGGTGCGACGCCATACGCCCGCCACGTCGCGCGTCGGGCCGTGCCAGCGGCCCAGCCCCTCGTCGCTCCAGCGGTGCAGCGCGGCTTCGGGAATGGCCTCGGGATTGCCGTCGTCGGAATGGCCGTAGAGATCGAGCGTCAGCGGCACGCCACGCTGGCGCAGTCGGCCCGCAGCCTGCATCAGCACGTCGACGCCTTTGGAGCTGATCATGCGCCCGACGTAGGCAGCCGAGGGGACGGCATTATCGGGCGTCGGTTGGACCGGAAACGACAGCGGATCGATGCCCGCGCCGCCGAGCACGGTGTGACGCGCGGCCGTATTGCTGCCGCCGGCTCGCAGGAACGCAAGATCGTCGGTGTTCTCGATCAGCAGCCAACTGCCCGGACGCGACATCAGCCACGCCACATGCTTTTGCAGAACCCAACGGAACAATTTCATTTTCGGCGTCTGTGTGACGCCGAGATAGCCGAGCCCGGTCATGTGCACGACCGTATGCGGCACCGGCGCGAGGCGTTGCGCAAAGCCGCCGAGCAGGATCGACTTCATGGCGATCAGGTGGATCGCATCCGGTTTGAAAGCGCTGATGACTGCCGCCAGATTTCGCGCCGTCTGCGCTTCCTGCAACGGTGCCAGCGTGCCGCGCTTGTAGTCGAAATCGAGGAAGCGCGCCCCGAGCGCTTCGATCTCGCCCGCCCGCCCCGACGATCGCGCCACCACCAAAACCTCGCCCGCCAACGTCACCAGCACCCGGATCAGCGGTTGGAAATGCGACAGCGCGAACCAGTCTTCCGTCACGCACAGCATGATGCGCTGGAAGGGTTTGGCCGGTGTGGCAACGGAAGGCATCATGGGAGGGGTGAGAACCGTGGAGACTGCGCGTGGGGCTGGGGAAACGACCGCCGAGGTGGTCATCGCACCTCGTTCCGCCTATAGCATCGCCCCGGCTGGTTTGACGACGGATATCACAGCCTGTTCACGGCGGACGATGTGGCGGAAACCTACGATCAGATTGCCGAAGCGGTGGCGCGGCATGGACTTGCCTTGCGCGGCGGTTTTGCAGCCGTGGCCTCGGACGGCCTGCCGGCGGCGTCCGGCGGCAGGCCCGCCGTCACCGTGCTGATGATCGGCAACACCGGGCGTGCGATGTGGGAGACTTTCGACGCCACGCGGGCGGGTGGACGCAACCCGCTCGATAGCTGGACGCGCAGCGTTGTCGAGCCCATCGCGGCCCGGCATGGCGCGCGCCTTGTCTATCCGTATGATGCCCCACCGTGGCCGTTCCAGCGCTGGGCTCAGCGGGCGTGGCCGCTGTTTCCCTCGCCGCTGGGGCTGCTGATCGATACGGAGTTCGGCCTGTGGCATGCGTTACGGGCAGCGCTGCTGTTCGACGTCGCGCTCGATCTGCCGCCGCGCCCGCCACGCACCTCGCCGTGTGAAACCTGCGCCGACAAGCCGTGCCTCTCCGCCTGCCCAGTCGATGCCTTCGCTGCAAGCGGCTTCGATTATCGCGGCTGCCGGAACTACCTTGCGACGGCTGCTGGCGACGCCTGCAATAGCCACGGCTGCAAGGCCCGCGTCGCCTGTCCGGTGGGGCGCGCGCATCGCTACAGCGACGCACAGCTGCAGTTCCACATGCGGGCGTTCCGGGGGTGACGTGGTGGCGCGCACATCGAATGCCGGAAGAGTGGCGCAATTTGGTATTTCTGCCGCCCCACCCCGCCCTCAAATCTCCACGTCGCACCATACTGCGGCGTGGTCGGAGGAGGCGTCGTGGGCGCTGGTGATTTCGGGGTAGATTTCCCAGAGTGTGCCATTCTTTCCGCCCCACACGCCGCGCCGCCAGATGCCGCCCTGGCTCATGCGCTCGTAGAGTTTCGGCGATAGCAGGATGTAGTCGAGCTTGTCGCCGGCGTGGCCGTCCTTGAACGTGCCGGGGCGGCCGCCGTCGTCGAAGGCGGGATGCGTGGCGCAATCGCGCAAGTCGGTATCGCGCAGCAACGGCGCGAGCGTATCGGCGTCGGGGCTGTCGTTGAAATCGCCCTGCACGCAGATGTATTCGGCACCTTCCTGCTTCAGCCGCTCGTAGATGGTGCGCACGGTTTCCGCCTGCAGCCATCGCCGGGCGTCTGACGCATCCTTGACGCCGTAGCCACGGCTTTTAAAGTGATTGACCAGCACCCATACGGTTTGCCCGCCGGGCGTCCAGATCGCGAACTCCGGGCAATCGCGGCTGAAGACATGGCCGCCGCGTGGACCGGCGTCGTCGACGTGGCTGCGCATCCAGCCGATCTTGTAGCCGGGCTTGGTCATCAGCCCGACGTCGATGCCGCGCGTATCGTTGCCGTCGATGAGCATGGCTTCGTTGTAGGCGGTGCCGTTCACCGCTGGTAACAGCTTCTGCGAAAATTGCAGTAGCGCCGCGCGGCCTTCGCATTCGACGACGCTGAGGATGTCGGCGTTGAGATCGCGCACGACCTGCGCCGTGTTGCGGGTGGCCACCTCGTTGACGAGTTCGGTTTTCATTTCGACCCAGCCTGTCCAGTCGGCGCGGCCGGTTGCGACGATCTCGAGGCTTCCCATGCGGCCGCGCTTGATGAGCTGGCCTCGGTTCTGGCGCAACTGTACGAACTGGCCGCCATCGTCCTTCTTGTCGATGCCGAGCGCTTTCATCAACACCAGCATGCGCGCCTTGTCTGTCGCGCCGTAGACGGTGTTTTCGAAAAGTTCGTTGATCTCGGCGAAGCGGTCGACGGTCGGCTTGCCCTCCTGCCACGTATCGAGGTTGAGGGCTTTGGCGCGCGTGAACAGGTTTTCCACGTTATAAGTCGCGATGCGCATGCGGGTGCCTCCGAACGCGAATGCACGATTCGCCGATGTCAGTTGATTAGCAGGGCCGGGCGTCACGCGACGATCCGAGCCCCATTCGTCCACAGGCGCGTCGGAGCGAAGCATTGGCCAGAAGAGTTAATGCGTTCTGCTGGTCAAATTTGCGATCTGGCGGGCTTTTGATGGTTTTGGCACCATCCCCTATCGCCGAATGGTAAACGCCGCCTACGGAGCGTCCTGAGGCCTTTGTGGAGGTATTGGCGCATTCGTTGCCGGTCGATATGAAGCGCTGCATGTGCCGCTTAGCGAGATGACGGCTGCCCCGCTGGCTGGTAAACGGCGGCAGCAGCCATTCCGGAGTTTCATGCCATGTCGACCGCTACCCTGACGTCCGCCACCACCGAAACCCTCATCGGCCGCTATTACGAGTGTTTCAATCGCGGCGACAGCGACGGCATGCTCGCCTGCCTCGCCGAGGACGTCGTGCACGACGTCAACATGGGCGAGCGCCGCTTCGGCAAAGAGGCATTCCGCGCCTTCAACGCGCGCATGGCGCACTGCTACAAGGAGCAGCTGGAAAACATCGTCATCTTCAGCGCCGCCGATGGCGCACGCGGTGCGGCCGAATTCAACGTCGTCGGTACCTACAAGAACACCGATGAAGGCTTGCCACCTGCCAGCGGCCAAACCTACGTGCTGCCGGCGGGTGCCTTCTTTGCCGTCAAAAACGGGCAGATCGTCAGAGTGACGAATTATTATAATCTGACCGATTGGCTGATGCAGGTGACGGGTGAGGTGGGATGAGTTGTGTTGCGCTGCGCACGCTCTAAAAAACTGAGGGTTCGGTAGCTGTGCTTCCGAATGGGTCGTCGGGCGATAGCCCTACTCGCGCGAGCGACACGCTCCCCGGCTGTCACAAAACTGTTGCGGTGCCGCGCTAGTCGTATCATCAGGAGCGCATCATGGCCGGGCACACCGTCACAGCATACGATCTCGAACTCACGCAGCTCGATCTGAAGGTTGCCGAGATGGGCGGCCTCGCCGAGCAATTGCTTGGCCGCGCTTTCGAGGCCCTTGAGCGCCGCGATCCTGCCCGCGCCGCCGCCGCCGTCGCCCAGGACGCCATCATCGACCAGATCGAGCACGAGCTGCAGGAAGAGGCCTTGCTGCTGGTTGCCAGGCGGCAACCCGTCGCCAACGATCTGCGTCATATCATGACGGTTCTGAAAATTTCCGGCGATCTCGAACGCATCGGCGATCTCGCCAAGAATATCGCCAAGCGCGCCCTCGCGATCGCCAACGAAACGCATCCCAAGCCCTTGCTGACGGGGTTAAAGCACATGACCGAGCATGCGCTCGGCCAGCTCAAGGACGTGCTCGACGCTTTTGCCACCCGCGACGCCGAGAAGGCCATGCAGGTGTGGCGCGCCGACGAAAGTATCGACGCCATGTACAACTCCATCTTCCGCGAACTTCTGACCTACATGATGGAAGATCCGCGCAACATCGGCCTTTGTACGCACCTTCTGTTCGGTGCCAAGAACATCGAACGCATCGGCGATCACACCACCAACATCGCCGAGAACATCTATTACCTTGTTCACGGTGCGACGCCGCTGGAGGCGCGGCCGAAAGCCGACGATACCAATTCGCTGCTGTTCAAGCTGAATACTGGATCGTGACATGACCCGCATTCTCGTCGTCGAAGACGACGCTGCCATCGCCGAAGTGCTGCGCTACAATCTGGTCGCCGAGCGCCATGATGTGACGGTTGCCGAAAATGCCGAAGACGCCGTGCTGCTGCTTGATGAGCACAGCTTCGATATGATGATCCTCGATTGGATGTTGCCGGGGATGTCGGGCATCGAACTATGCCGGCGACTGCGGCTCAAGCGCGAGACCAAAGCGCTGCCGGTGCTGATGCTGACGGCGCGGAGTGAGGAAAGCGACAGTGTGCGCGGGCTTTCCACCGGTGCCGACGACTACGTCGTCAAACCGTTCTCGGTCGCGGAGCTCATGGCGCGCGTGAAGGCGCTGCTGCGTCGTGCAGCGCCCGATCGTCTCGCCGACGTGTTGCGTTACGACGATATCGAACTGGACCGCGCGGCGCACGGCGTAACGCGTGGCGGCCTCGAGGTCCGCATCGGGCCGACCGAGTTCAAACTGCTGCTGTTCTTTCTGGAAAATCGTGGCCGCGTACAGTCGCGGCAGCAGCTGCTCGATGGCGTCTGGGGCCGCGACAGCGTCATCGACGAGCGCACCGTCGATGTCCATGTCGGACGCCTGCGCAAGGCCCTCAGCGCCGGCGATGCAGCGGAGGGTTTGGCCAGCGCGGAAGATGTGCGCGATCCGATCCGCACGGTTCGCGGCGGTGGCTACGTCTTCGGCCAGCGCTGAAGATCGGGCATCCCCTCACGCCGCCGCCCGCGTCACCTTCGCCGTTCGCTCCGGAATTTCCGCCATGATGCGCGCGTCGAGTGGGAAGACCTTTGCCGGATTGAGCAGCCAGTCCGGATCGAACACCGTCTTGATGCGCATCTGCAGTGCGAGGTCGGACGCGTTGAACTGCACATGCATGAGGTCGCGCTTCTCGATGCCGACGCCATGTTCGCCGGTCAGGCAGCCACCCACTTTCACGCACAGCGTCAGGATCTCGTTGCCCGCTTCTTCGGCGCGGCGTGCGCTGTCTGCATCGTTGGCGTCGAACAGGATCAGCGGGTGCAGGTTGCCGTCGCCGGCATGAAAAATGTTGGCCACCTTGAGTTGGTGCCGCTGGCAGATTTCGGTGATCGCGACCAGCACTTCCGGCAGGCGGCCGAGCGGGATAGTGCCGTCCATGCAGATATAATCGGCGAGCCGCCCGACGGCGCCGAACGCGCTCTTGCGGCCCTTCCAGATCTTGGCGCTCATCTCGGGGCCATCCGACATCTTGATGATGCTGGGATTGAACCGTTTCGCGATGTCGGTGATGACGCCGAGCTGATCGTCGATCTCCGTCTCCGATCCCTCGACCTCGATGATCAGCAGCGCCTCCACGTCAAGCGGATAGCCGGCCTTGGCGAACGCTTCGCAGATCTGGATGGCGGGGCGGTCCATGAATTCGATGGCGACAGGAATGATGCCCGCGCCGATGATCGCCGACACGCACTGGCCCGCCACTTCACTCGACTGGAAGCCGACCATCATGGGTCGTGCACCCTCGGGCGCTTTCAAAATGCGCACCGTCGCCTCGGTGACGATCCCGAACTGACCTTCCGAGCCGACGATCAGGCCCAGCAGGTCGTAGCCGCCGCTGTCGAGATGGCTACCGCCGATGTCCACGATCTCGCCGTCCATCAACACCATGCGCATGCCGAGCACGTTGTTGGTGGTGACACCATATTTAAGGCAGTGGGCACCGCCCGAGTTCATGCCGATGTTGCCGGCCAGCGTGCAGGCAAGCTGGCTCGAGGGATCTGGCGCATAGAAGAATCCGTCTTTGGACACCATGCCGGTGATTGCCAAATTGGTGATACCGGTTTCCACGCGTGCGATGCGATTGGGGTAATCGAGGTCGAGCACGCGCTTCATTTTTGAAACTGTGATCACGACGGCATCCTCGGCCGGCAATGCGCCGCCGGCCAGCGACGTGCCGGCACCGCGCGCGACCACCTTGATGCCGTTCGCATGGCAATATTTAAGTGCGGCTGCGACTTCTTCGGTCGACTGCGGCAGCACCACCGCCAGCGGCATCCGGCGATAGGCGGTCAACGCATCCGTCTCATAGGCGCGTCGGCCGTCCTCGTCGGCGATGATGCGATCCGCACCCATCAACGTCTTCAACTCGGCGACGATTTGCGTCCGCCGTCCGACAATGGCGGCATCCGGTTCGGGAAGGGCGATCGAAGTCATGGGTCAGGCTCCCGCGCGACAGTTGCAATCTCTTAACCCCGCCGCCTCGGCAGCGCTACGGCGGATTCGATCCTGCCGCGCCTGCCTTGCCTTCATTTGATCGCAATTAATGCGGGCACCTATTCCAAAAAGACGAAACAGATCGGCGAGTTGTTCCAGATCGTAGACAAACTATGGCCGTTGCAGCAGGGTATTCCACAACAAGGAAGGTGCTGCTTCACTTTGTCGGTTTTACTCTTGCTTGCGACACGCAGAGTTACAACCTGATCTTCCAGCCGTTTTTCAGTCGCTTACAAGGATCATGCCGTGACCGCGATTACCGATCTCGACATCTTCGCCCGCGTCGCCCGCACTGGCAACATGAGTGCCGCCGGTCGCGAAATGGGGCTGTCGCCAGCCGTCGTTTCAAAGCGCGTGAGCTTGCTGGAGGAGGAGTTGGGCGCGCGATTATTCCAGCGCACCACCCGCCAACTGACCCTCACCGAAACCGGCGAAGGCTATTACAAGCGGGTCGTCGACATCCTCAATCTGGTCGAGGAGGCCGAAGATTTTGTGTCGCGCCGCAACACCAAGGCGCGCGGCCTGCTTAAAGTCACCGCGCCCACCTCTTTCAGCCGTCAGCATATCGCACCCTATCTCGCCGATTTTCTCGGCAAGTTCCCCGAGATCGAGCTGGATTTCCATCTCACCGACGACTTCGTCGACATCATCAGTCGGGGATTCGATGTCGCGATCCGCATTGGCGAACTGCAGGACTCGTCGCTCGTGCAGAAGAAACTCGCCGCCGATCGCCGCGTGATCTGCGCCTCGCCGAAGTATCTGGAAAAATACGGCGTGCCCGCCACTCTCGCCGAACTCGACATGCACAACTGTCTGTCGGCCGGCGCGCAGGATTATTGGCGTCTGCACGGCCCGAATGGTGCCGAACAGATCCGCGTCAAAGGCAATATCCGTTCGAACTCGGCCGAATTCGTGCGCACGGCCCTGATGAGCGGGCTCGGTCTGGCGCTTCGCTCCATCTGGGATATCGGTCCGGAACTTCAGCGTGGCGAGCTGAAAGTCGTGCTGCCGCAATATCGCGGTGCCGATACGGTGGCTATTTATGCGGTCTATCCATGCCGCGATTTCATGCCGACCAAGGTCAACGCGCTCATCGATTTCCTGTCGGATCTGTACGGCAGCGAACCCTATTGGGATAAGGCCTACGATGGTGGACGCGCCGCCGCCAAAGCGTCACTCAAAGTCGATGCAGGAGTGAAGGTCGACGTCGGTTCGAACGCCGGTGCGAAGATCGACGTGGGTCTGAAAGACGTGTCCGGCAAAACGGTCAAGGTCACGCCACGCTCGCAGCCAGCGACGCGCTGACATCTGCGGCCCGATGACAGCCAAAACGGTTTCGTGCAGCGATTGGTCACGTGATCGCGAAGATGACCTTGTGGTAGCGAGCGTAACTCGCCAATTCCTAGGCGTCAGTCTCGTTTGCAGGATCTCCCCATGCGTCTAAGCGCCGTAGCCGCCGTCGGATTATTTGTCTTCGCAACATTTCCGGCGTTCGCCGGTCCCGGGAGTGTCGATGCCGGCGAAGATGTCTTCAAAAAATGCCGCGCTTGCCACGACGTCGGCGCGGACGCAAAAAACAAGGTCGGCCCACAGCTCAACGGAATTGTTGGACGCAAAGTCGGATCGGCACCCGATTATGCTTATTCCGACGCCAACAAGGCTTTTGGTGAAAAAGGCGCTGTGTGGAGTGAAGCCGAGTTGCTCAAGTATCTCGAAAACCCGCAGGTCTACATGCCCAAGAACAAGATGGCGTTCGCCGGCCTGAAGGACGAGCAGGATCGTGCCGACGTCATCGCCTACCTCGCGACGTTCAAGTAAAGCGACGTCTGCGGTCGTCTATCGTGATTACTCGGCCGTGAAAATCGTCACCGTGTCCTTGTGGCCGGTGGCGGTCACGCGTTTGCCGGGCGTCGCTTGCTCGTCGGGATTGGCCAACCGCCCCGTGATTTGACAGCCCGCGTCGAGCTTCACCAGCGCCACAGCGTAGGTGCCTTCAGCGCGAAAGGCTGCGGGCGGTCGCCGGATCATCGTCCACGACATCAGCGTGCCGTCGCCAGAAACCTTCTCGGGCGCGAGCGCACCGAAGCACTTTGGACAGAGGTCTCGCGGCCCGGAGTCAAGCGTGCCGCACACGACGCAGCGCAACACTGTAATAGCTATCGATGGGGTGTTTGTCATGCTTTGTGGTCCGTTCGCGCGGTCGCCCGCAAAGTCCTGAGCAGTATCGAGCGTCGCCCGCCGGCCTCAGACGTCGCTCCGCTCGCCCTCAATTGTCGCTCCGCTCTCCCTCAAGCGTCGCTCCGCTCGCCCTCAAGCGTCGCTCCGCTCGAGTATCGACACCGTCACCGCGACGCCCGCACCGCCGACGTTCTGTGCCATGCCGACGCTGGCGTTCTTGACTTGATTGTTATGGGTGCCGCGCAGCTGCGTCACAACCTCGTAAAGTTGACCGATGCCGGTTGCGCCAATCGGATGGCCCTTGCTGAGCAAGCCGCCCGACGCGTTGATCGGGATGCGGCCGCCGACGTGGGTATGTCCTTCCACGGCCCATTTTGCACCCATACCGCGCGGCACCAGTCCGAGGTCTTCGCTGTGCACCACTTCGGCCATCGAGAAACAGTCGTGAATCTCGGCGAGATCGATATTCTTGGCGCTCATGCCGGCGGCCTCGTAGGCGAGCTGGGCAGCCCGCCGGGTGGCCGGATACGACACCAGATCTTCGTTGCCGGCAAGGCGCGCCGGTCCCCGCGTCTGTATGGCAGCCCGCACACGTATCGGTACGTCCGCGCCGCTCTTGGCCCGATCCGCCGCCACGATTACCAGCGCCGCAGCGCCATCGCTGACCGGGCAGCAGTCATAGAGTTGCAACGGATCGGCGATCGGTGCCGATTGGCGGATGATGTCGTTGGTCAGAACTGCGCCCATCTGCGCCAGCGGATTCTTCAAGCCGTTGGCTTTGTTCTTGATCACCACCGCCGAGACGTCGTCGCGCGTGGTGCCGTACTTCGCGGCGTGCACCCGCCATGTCAGTCCGAACAGGCCCGGAAATGTCAGCCCCGACGGGCCGTCGCTGCGGTTGTCCATGGCGCAGTTGAGCGCGCTGGTGACGGCTGCGCCGGAGGCGTGGGTCATCTTTTCCGCGCCGATCACCAGCGCTGCGTCGCACTGCCCGGTCTGCACCGCCAGCACGGCGTGGCGGAAGGCGATGCCGCCCGACGCGCACGCGCCCTCGACCTTGGTGCACGGCACCAGGCCGATGCCGAGTTCGTCGGCGACGATGCCCGCCAGCACCTCTTGGCCGAGCAGCGGCCCGGCGACGAAATTGCCGAAATAGACCGCTCCGATCTCGTGCCGCTCGAGGCCCGAACGCAGAATCGCGGCATTGCCGGCTTCGACGGCCAGACTCTCGATGCTGCGGCCCTCGTGCTTGGCGAAGGCGGTCGAGCCGATACCTGTGATCATCACGTCGCGCATGAGCCGTCTCCGAGCCGTCACTTCAGCCTGACATCATCACGCCTGGAGCCACCGGACAAGCCCACGCTTTTGCACAGCGTCGTCGCGCGGCGACATTGCGGTGCCTGTGTGAACCAATCCTGCAACGGAGGTTCAGTGGGGGTTCAAATGCGGCAGATTATAACTGGTTTCACGATAACAGCCTGCACCGGAAGCAGTCAGTCCGCCCCAAACCCGATCCGGCAAACCAAGGACCCCGTGCCATGACTTCCTGCAAAATGACTTCCTCCAAGATGACTTCCTCGAAGATGACCGTCTCCAAGATGACTGCTTCGGATAACGCCCGCGTCGGACGCACGCTTTTTGTCGCCGTCACCGGCCTCGTGCTGCTGTCCGGTGCTGCCGCCGCCGGACGCGAAGACACCCTCGAAGCCAACCGGGAGATCCTCCGCCAGCGTATCGAGCAGGGTCGTTACAGCGGTCAGCTGACGCGCGCCGAATATCGTCGCTTGCAGGCGGAGGAAGCCAAGATCGACGCCGATATCAAACGTGCCCTCGACGACGGTCGTCTTTCTCGCCGCGAATACGAAAAGTTGCACGACGAGCAGATCGCCGCCTATCGCCACGTCCACGCCGACGCGTCGAACACCCACGTGTCCTGGTGGCGTCAGTGGCTTTACCGCACGCGATAAGGTGGCGTGTCCCGCAGCTGGTGAGCTCGTAAACCATCTCAACCACTGCTAGCTTTTGCTTCCTGCTCTCAACCCTCGGAGGCTATCTGTGATCGAGCCGGAGACGGTCACTGTGCCCTCGGGCACGTTTTGGATGGGCGCGGCTGATGGCGAACCGACGTCGAGTGACCGAGAGCGTCCGCGCCACCAAGTGACGTTCGAGCGTGCCTTTAACCTCGGCAAATTTCCTGTGACGTTTGCCGAATGGGACATAGCCCAGCAGCATCAGGATTGGACGCGGCTCAGTGGCCGCCCACCGTACTTTCCCGATGATTGCGGTTGGGGGCGCGGGCGACGGCCCGTTATCAATGTGAACTCAGATGACATCAGAGGCTTCTGCCAGTGGCTGGCAGGCGTCACCGGTATTCCCTATCGCCTGCCGTCGGAGGCGGAGTGGGAGTACGCATGTCGCGGCGGCACCTCCACACCCTTCAACTTCGGAACGACAATTGATCCCACGCAGGCCAATTACGACGGCAACTACATGTTCAACGATCCGATCTCGTGCGACGTAATTAGGGGTGGACTGTATCGCCAAAGAACAACTGAGGTCGGCACGGTCGGGCAGGCGAATGCCTTCGGCCTGCACGACATGCATGGCAATGTGTGGGAATACTGCGCTGACCTCTCCCACAAAAACTATGTCGGTGCGCCAACCGACGGATCAGCGTGGCTCGACCATCCTCACATCGAGGCATTCATCGTCCGCGGCGGCTCGTGGCAGAACAATCCAGATTACCTACGCTCGGCAATGCGTGATTTTATGTACAAGAACAACCGATTGGTGAGCGATGGATTCCGCGTCGCGAGAAGCCTTTAAAGTGCGCGGCGGCAGGCGGGCTGTTCCGAGCATTTGAGCGCAGGCCGTTATCTCGAGCCCTGCACCCTTACTCAATCCCGCCTATTCCGCCGCACGCTGGTGGACCAGCCGCTGGATGGGCGCAGGGTACCCACCGCGATCTGGTCGTCGTCAAACGGCAGGGCTGTGTCTTCGTGAAGGGTATCTTCGCGCAGGGCATTGGTGCCGCGCAGTGGACCTGGTCGCTCCCGATCATCGGTTCCAGAAGAGGTCGAGCGACCGATCGAGCCGGTTGGCGTGCGCGCAACTTTTTCGGGTCCGACCGATCCGAAGAACGGTACCGGCGTGCGGGCGGTCTTAGAATTCCCGGCGACGGTGCGGGCGACCTGTGGTTCGAAGCC
>JANYHG010000094.1 GCA_025359165.1 Hyphomicrobiaceae bacterium | reverse complement strand
TGTGGGAACGGCGTATACGGGCACGTTCACGTGCACCAACGCTGCCGCTCCGGCGATTGCGGCCACCGCTGCGACTTGCGCGGTTTCCGGATTGCCCGCTGGCCTCACCACGACGTGCTCGCCCACCGTTCCAACGGCCAGCCTGGCGCCCTCTGCAGTCATTACGTGTACGGTTTCAGGCACTCCGACGGCGGCCGGTTCTTCAGTGGTTTCCGGCACCACGGGCGCGACCAACGACGGCAATGCCGCCAACAACACCGCGTCTGCGACGATCGCGACCGCCGGTTCCGACATGGTGCCAGACCTCTCGGGCTTGCCCGCGTCGGCGACAGTCGGCGTTGCCTACAGCGGTACCCTGAAATGCACCAACAGCGCGACGGCGACCGCCAGCGCGACCGCTGCAACCTGCTCGATTTCGGGTTTGCCGCCGGGTGTCACGATCGGCATCTGCGCCCCGGTTCCCCCGGCGACGGTGGCCGCGGGTGCAAGCATTTCGTGCCCCATCAGCGGCACGCCCACCGCCGCAGGCTCCAGCACGGTCACGGCCACGACGGGTGCGACCAACGACGGTAACGGCGGCACGACGTCGGGCGGTAACAATTCGGCGAGCAAAGCAGTCGCCACCGTCGGTTCCGACATGAGCATAGATCTCAGCGGTCTGCCGACGTCGGCCAGCATCGGCGCGGCCTACAGCGGCACCTTCACCTGCACCAACGCGGCTTCGGCGACGGCTTCTGCGACGGCTGCGGCGTGTGCCGTCGCCGGCCTGCCCGCAGGCCTCACGACCTCGTGCGCCCCCACTCCGCCGACGACAGTCGCGGCGGGTGCCAAGATCACCTGTACGGTCTCCGGTACGCCGACGGCGGTCGGCTCCAGCACGCTGACCGGCAGCACGGGTGCCAGCAACGACGGTAACTTAGCCAATAACAGCGCGACCACGGCGGTCGCGGTCACCGGCTCCGACATGGTGCCTGACATGACCGGCTTGCCGACCACGGCTGTCGTAGGTACGCCGTATGCGGGTACGGTCAAGTGCACCAACAGCGCGACAGCGACGGCTGCCGCGACATCGGCCACCTGCACCATCGCGGGGCTTCCTCCTGGTGTAACGGTTGGCACGTGTACGCCAACACCGCCCGCCACCGTGGCGGCCGGTGCCAGCATTTCTTGCGCGGTCAGCGGCACTCCGACGACGACGGGCAGTGTTTCCGTCACCACCGTGACAGGTGCGACCAACGACACCAATGGCGGCGCGACGGCGGCCGGAAACAACAGCGCGACACAGGCGTTGGCGGTCTCTGGCTCCGACATGAGCATCGATCTCTCGGCGTTGCCGACGTCGGCGAGCATCGGCGTCGCCTACACCGGCACGTTCACGTGCACAAATGCGGCCTCGCCCGCGCTGACGGCGACGTCGGCGTCGTGCGCGGTCAGTGGCCTGCCAGCGGGTCTGACGACGAGCTGTGTCCCGGCGCCGCCTACCAGTGTCGCAACTGGTGCCAAGATCACCTGTACTGTATCTGGTACCCCGACAACGGTCGGCACCAGCGCAATTTCCGGCTCGACGACGGCCAGCAACGACGGCAATCCCGCGAACAACACGGCGTCGACGTCGATCACCACGACCGGCGCGGATATGATCGCAGACCTGTCGGCGCTGCCGGCTACTGGGACTGTCGGCACACCGTACGCGGGCACCATCCGCTGCACCAACAGCCCGAGCGCGACAGCAAGCGCCATTGCCGCCACCTGCTCTCCTGCAGGATTGCCTGCTGGCGTGACGGTCGGCGCATGTACGCCGACGCCGCCTGCGACGCTTGCGGCCGGTGCCAGCATTTCCTGCCCCGTCAGCGGCACGCCAACCACGACAGGCAGCAGCACCGTGACGCTCACCACGGGTGCCACCAACGACACCAACGGCTTGAACAATACGGCCTCGCAGACGGTTGCGGTGTCCGGCTCCGACATGAGCATCGACTTGAGCGCATTGCCGATGGGCGCCAACGTCGGCGTGCCGTACTCGGGCACGTTCACTTGTACCAACGCCGCCTCACCTGCCCTCGCCGCCACCAATGCGTCCTGCGCCGTATCGGGGTTGCCGTCGGGCCTGAGCTTTACGTGCGCACCGACGCCGCCGGTCTCCGTCGCAGCTGGTGCCAAGATTACCTGCACGGTCTCGGGCACGCCGACGACGACCGGATCGTCGACCCTGTCGGGCACGACGGGTGCAACCAACGACGGCAATGCTGCCAACAACACCGCCACCGCCACGATCGGTGCGACCGGCTCGGACATGACGCCGGATCTGTCGGCACTGCCCGCGACGGCAACCGTCGGCACCGCTTACAGCGGCACCATCAAATGCACCAACAGCGCGACCGCGACGGCCAGTGCCACGTCGGCGACCTGCGCTGTGTCGGGGTTGCCGCCGGGCGTGACGGTCGGCACCTGCACGCCCGCGCCACCGGCCACGGTGGCAGCCGGGTCCAGCATCTCGTGCCCGGTCAGCGGCACGCCGACTGCCGCTGGCACCACGTCTGTCACTGTGACGACGGGAGCGGTCAACGACGTCAACGGCGGCACCACCTCGGGCGGCAATAACACCGCCAGCCAGGCGATAGCGACTGTTGGTTCCGACATGAGCATCGATCTCGGCGGCCTGCCCACGTCGGCCAGCATCGGCGTCGCCTACAGCGGGACCTTCACGTGCACGAACGCCGCCGCAGCCACCCAGGCAGCGTCGTCTGCGACTTGCGCCGTAAGCGGGCTCCCCGCCGGTTTGACCACGACATGTGCGCCGGTACCGCCGACCTCAGTCGCCGCCGGTGCAAAAATTACCTGTACTGTCTCGGGGACGCCGACGACGGTTGCGTCCTCGACGGTTTCAGGCACGACGAGCGCCGGTAACGACGGCAACCTCTCGAATAACGCCGCCACGACGACGGTTGCCGTAACCGGTTCGGACATGACACCGGATGTTTCCGGCCTGCCGGCGACGGCGCAAGTCGGTGTCGCATACTCAGGCACGGTCAAGTGCACCAACAGTGCCACGGCGACGGCTTCGGCGACCAGCGCCACCTGCGTGATTTCGGGGCTGCCCGCCGGTGTCTCGGTTGGTACCTGTAGTCCTGTGCCGCCAGCGAGCGTTGCGGCGGGTGCCAGCATCTCGTGCGCTGTCAGCGGCACGCCGACGGCTGCGGGCGCTGTAACCGTCACGGCGACGACAGGTGCGATCAACGATATCAACGGCGGCACCGGGTCGGCTGGTAACAACACGACGACCAAATCCGTCGCCGTGTCCGGTTCGGACATGAGCATCGATCTGACGGCGCTTCCGACCACGACTAATTTGGGAGTGCCCTACAGCGGCACCTTTACCTGCACCAACTCAGCGACAGCGACGGCGAGCGCAACGAATGCGTCGTGCACGATCAGCGGTCTGCCCGCAGGTCTCAGCACGACCTGTTCGCCGACACCGCCTGCAACGGTGGCCGCTGGTGCCAAGATCACCTGTACCGTCGCAGGCACGCCTGTCAGCACTGGGTCGAGCACGCTGACCGGCACGACCGGCGCAGGCAACGACAGCAATCCCGCCAACGATACTGCGACAACGACGCTGGCCGTCAACGGCTCCGATATGACGCCGGACCTGTCTGGATTGCCCGCCACCGCGACCGTCGGCACCGCCTACTCCGGCACGCTCAAGTGCACCAATAGCGCCACCGCGACGGCCAGTGCTGTCGCTGCGACCTGCTCGCTGTCCGGCCTGCCTGCAGGTGTTACGATCGGCACCTGTACGCCGACGGTACCGGCAACCGTTGCTATCGGCGCAAGCATCTCCTGCCCCGTCAGCGGCACCCCCACCGCGCCCGGCAACGCCACCCTCACTGCCTCCACCGGAGCCACCAACGACACCAACGGCGGCACCGGTACAGGCGGCAACAACACCGCCACTCAAGCGCTCGCCGTGTCGGGCTCCGACATGAGCATCGACCTGTCGGCGCTGCCGGCGTCGGCTAGCATCGGTGTGCCCTATTCCGGCACCTTCACCTGTACGAACGCAGCCACACCCGCCCTTGCCGCAACAGCTGCGACCTGTTCGATTGCCGGGTTGCCTGCGGGCCTGACGTCATCGTGCATCCCGGCACCGCCGACCAGCGTCGCGCCTGGTGCCACCATCTCGTGCACCGTCTCGGGCACGCCGACAGCCGTCGGCACCGCATCGCTGACTGGCACCACGGGCGCCACCAACGACGGCATACCTGGCAACAACACTGCCGTGGCGTCGATCACGACGACCGGCTCGGATATGACGCCAGACCTCAGCGGTCTGCCGGCAACCGCCACCGTCGGCACGCCCTATTCTGGCACCGTCAAATGCACCAACAGTGCGACGGCCACCGCCAGTGCCGCAGCAGCCTCCTGCGCGATTTCGGGATTGCCTGCGGGTGTCACGGTCGGCACTTGTAGTCCGCTTCCGCCGGCGGCCGTTGCAGCAGGTTTCAGCATCTCTTGCCCGGTCAGCGGCACACCGACCGCCTCCGGCACCGCTAGCGTCTCCGTCACCACGGGTGCCACCAACGACACGAATGGCGGCGCGGGCTCGGGCGGCAACAACACCGCGACCCAAGCCTTGGCCGTCGCCGGCTCGGACATGAGCATCGATCTGTCCGCGCTCCCCACCTCCGCCACCGTCGGCGTGCCCTACTCGGGCACCTTCACCTGCTCTAACGGGGCCGCACCACTGGTTGCAGCGACGTCGGCAAGCTGCGCTGTCAGCGGTCTGCCACCCGGCGTCACGTCGTCGTGCTCGCCGACACCGCCGGCATCGGTCGCGCCAGGTGCCAAAATCACCTGTACGGTCTCTGGTACGCCCACGGCGGCTGGCAGTTATCCGGTCAGCGGCACCACCGGGGCCACCAACGACGGCAACACGGCCAACGACACCGGCTCCACCACCATTGCGACTGCGGGCTCTGATATGTCCCCGGATCTGTCGGGGCTGCCGGCCACCGCGACTGTCGGCACACCGTATTCGGGCACCATCAAGTGCACCAACAATGCCGTCTCGACGCAGTCGGCAACCAACGCCACCTGCACCATCTCGGGTCTGCCCGCGGGCGTGACGGTCGGCACCTGTACGCCGACAGCGCCCGCGACAGTCGCTCCCGGTGCCAGCATCTCGTGCCCGGTCAGTGGCACGCCGACGGCTGCGGCCACATCGACAGTTTCGGTCGCGACAGGCGCGACCAACGATATCAACGGCGGCATCACGGCCGGCGGCAACAACACCGCGACCAAGGGCGTCGTCGCCAGTGCCTCCGACATGAGCATAGACCTCGGCGGCCTGCCGCTGACGGCGACCGTCGGCGTGCCGTACACGGGCACCTTCACCTGCGCCAACGCCGCGTCGCCCGCCATCGCCGCCACGTCCGCGACGTGTGCGGTGACCGGCCTGCCGACCAGCCTGACCTACACCTGCGCCCCGATACCACCGACGACTGTCGCGCCAGGTGCCAAGATCACCTGTACCGTTTCCGGCACGCCGACCGCAGTCGGATCGAGCACGATCGCCGGCACCACGGGCGCCACTAACGACGGTAACCCCGCCAACAACACCGCCACGGTAACGATCGGTGCGGTCGGCTCCGACATGACGCCGGATCTATCGGCCCTGCCCACCACCGCGATCGTCGGCACGCCGTACGCGGGCACGGTGAAGTGCACCAACAGCGCGACCGCCACCGCCAGCGCCACCAGCGCCACCTGTTCTGTGAGCGGCCTGCCGCCAGGCGTAAGCGTCGGCACCTGTACGCCGACCGCACCCGCTACCGTTGCGCCCGGCGCGAGCATCTCGTGCCCGGTCAGCGGCACGCCCACCGCCACGGGCACCACATCCGTTACCGTCACGACCGGTGCCGTGAACGACGTCAGCGGCGGCACCACGTCGGGTGGCAACAATACAGCCACGCAGGCGATCGTCGCCACCGGCTCGGACATGAGTATCGACCTGAGTAGCCTGCCGACCACTTCGAACGTTGGTATTCCCTACGCCGGCACCTTTACATGTTCCAACGCCGGTTCGCCCGCGCTTGCGGCAACCAGCGCGACCTGCGCCGTGAGCGGACTACCGGCTGGGCTCACGACATCGTGCACGCCGACGCCACCGGCCTCGGTTACACCAGGTGCGCAGATCGTCTGTACCGTTTCGGGCACGCCGACCACCACCGGTTCGTCGACCATCAGCGGTGTCACCGGCGCGAGCAACGACGGCAACCCCGCCAACAACACGGCTACGACCATCATCGCGACGGCAGGCTCGGACATGACGCCGAATCTGTCCGGTCTCCCTGCCACTGCGACGGTCGGCACGCCCTACTCCGGCACCATCTTGTGCACCAACAGTGCGGCCGCATCGGCCACCGCGTCCAGTGCAACGTGCGCGATTTCCGGCCTTCCCGCTGGCGTCACGGTGGGTGCCTGCACCCCGGCGACCCCGGCCTCGGTCGCACCCGGCTCCAGCATCTCGTGTCCGGTCAGCGGCACGCCGACGACGTCGCAGACGGCCACCGTGGCTGTCGTGACGGGCGCGACCAACGACATCAACGGCGGCACCGGCGCGGGCGGCAACAACAGCGCGTCGCAAGCCGTCGCGGTTGCCGGCTCCGACATGAGCATCGACGTTTCCGGCCTGCCGACAACAGGCGGCGTCGGCCAACCCTACACCGGCACCTTCACCTGTTCGAACGCGGCCTCGCCTGCGCTTGCCGCGACGGTCGCGTCATGCTCGGCCGGCACCCTGCCGGCGGGTCTGACGGCGACCTGCTCGCCGTCGCTGCCAGCCACCGTTGCAGCCGGCGGCAGCGTCACATGCACAGTATCGGGCATCCCGACCTCGGGCGGCACGACGCCCGTCAACGGCACCACCAGTGCCGCCAACGATGGCAATCCCACCAACAACAGCGCTGTAACTTCGATCGCCATCGGTTCGCCCGCGCTGACGCTCGCCAAGAGCACGACGTCGACGGGCTTCTCCGCGATCAACGCCAGCATTCCCTACAGTTACAAGGTGACCAACTCCGGCACGGTCACCATCGTCGCGCCGATTACCATCAGCGACAGCAAGATCGCGTCCATTGCATGCCCCGCACTTCCGAGCGGCGGTCTCGTGCCGGGCGCGTTCATCACCTGCACCGCCACTTACACCACCGTCCAGGCCGACATCGACGCCGGCAGCGTGACCAACACCGCTGCTGCCCGCTCCGGCACGACGAATTCCCCGACCGACAGCATCACCGTGCCGGCGACACAGTCCAAGTCGCTGACGATCGCCAAGAGCACGCCCACGACCAGCTTCGCCACCGTCGGCACCTCGATCGGCTACAGCTACCTCGTCACCAACTCCGGCAACACCACCCTCACGGCCGCAATTGCCGTGTCCGACAACAAGATCGCCAGCGTCAGCTGTCCATCGATCGGCGCCGGCTTGGTGCCGGGCGGCTCCATCACCTGTGCCGGCACCTACCTGACGACCCAAGCCGACATCGACGCCGGCAAAGTCGTCAACATCGCCAGCGCAAGCTCCGGCACCACCACGTCGCCGACATCGAGCGTGACCGTCAACGCAGTGCAACAGCCGAAGCTGACCATCGCCAAATCCTCCACGACCACCAGCTTCTCCAGTGTTGGCCAGACTGTCCCCTACAGCTACATCGTGACCAACGCGGGCAACACCACGCTGACGTCCGCCGTCACTGTATCCGACAACAAAATCGTCGGTGTCAGTTGCGCGGCGCTGCCGTCGGGCGGCCTCGCGCCCGGCGCGTCGCTGACCTGCTCGGGCACCTACACGACCGTCCAGGCCGACATCGACTTGGGCAGCGTCACCAACATCGCCACCGCCACGTCCGGCGCGACCAGTTCCGTGCCGACCAGCCTGACGATCCCCGCCGTCCAGTCGCCCGCGCTTTCGATCGTCAAGACGGCGTCGATCGCTTCATTCAGCGCCCCCGGCACGGCGATCACCTACACCTACAAAGTCACCAACACGGGCAACACCACGCTAACCACGGCGATCACTGTCGCCGACAGTAAAATCGCCTCCGTGTCTTGCCCCGCACTGCCCAGTGGTGGCCTCGCACCCAACGCTGCGATTTCTTGCACGGCCACGTCGGCGACGACGCAATCCGACGTCGACGCCGGAGGCCTCACCAACACCGCCTCGGCGAAGTCGGGCGGCACCATGTCGCTGACCACCAGCCTGACCATTCCTTCCTCGCAGTCGCCCGCGCTCACGCTCGTCAAGTCCGCCTCGCCGACGACGTTCAGCACGACCGGCGTCGCCATTTCCTACAGCTACACCGTCAAGAACGTCGGTAACGTCACCTTCACGTCGGGCACACCGTTCAGCGTCTCCGACAACAAGATCGCCAGCGTTTCTTGCCCGGCTGTTCCGTCGGGCGGCCTTGCGCCGAATGCTACGCTGGTCTGTAACGCGACCGCCGTTACCACGCAGGCCGACCTCGACCTGGGCAGCATCGTCAACACGGCCACCGCCAGCATCGGCACCACGACCTCGCCCGTCGCAACGGCGACCGTGACAGCCACGCAGAGCCCTGCGCTGAGTATCGCCAAGAACACCACCACGGCGAGCTTCGCCGCCGTCGGCACGATCGTGCCGTACACGTTCAACGTCACCAACGCTGGCAACATCACGTTGACGACGGCGATCACCGTCAGCGACAACAAGATTGCGTCCGTGACGTGCCCGGCGCTGCCGTCCGGCGGCCTTGCACCGAACGCCTCGATAACCTGTTCCGGCAGCTACACCACGGTCCAGGCCGACATCGATGCCGGTTCGGTCGTGAACACCGCCTCGGCCAAGTCGGGCAGCATCACCTCGCCCTCGACCAGTCACACATTGCCCGCCAACCAGAACCACGCGCTGGCACTGACCAAGACCGCCGCGCCGACCACGTTCAACGCCGTCGGCACCACCATCACCTACACCTACGTTGTCAGGAACACCGGCAATCTCACGCTGACGCCAGCCACGACAATCTCCGTGTCTGACAACAAGCTCGCGTCCGTCACCTGCCCCGCCATCTCAGCCGGCGGTCTCGCACCCAACGCCACGCTGACGTGTACGGCCAGCTACGTGACGAAGCAGTCGGACATCGACGCCGGCTCGATCATCAACATCGCGTCGGCCACCGACGGCACCGCTGTCTCGCCGACCGCCACCGCCACCGTGACCGGCCAGCAGTCGCCCGCACTGACGCTGATCAAATCCACGGCCACCGTCAACTTCGCCAGCACCGGCGTCGTCGTGCCCTACAGCTTCAAGGTCACCAATTCAGGCAATACGACGCTGACGACGGCGATCGCGGTCGCCGACAGCAAAATCGCTGTGGTCACATGCCCCGCGCTGCCTTCCGGCGGCCTGCTGCCCGCGCAGTTCATCACCTGCTCCGGCTCGTACACGACCACGCAGGCGGATCTCGACGCCGGCTCCGTCGTCAACACCGCCACCGCCAAGTCTGGTGCCACCACGTCGCCGACCGACCAGCATACGCTGCCGGCCGTGCTGACACCTGCACTCACCCTCGCCAAAACCTCGACGACGGTGAACTTCACCGGCTCCGGCGTCGTCATTCCCTACAGCTACAAGGTCACCAACTCGGGCAACGCGACGATCACGGCGGCCATCTCGGTCACTGACGACAAGATCGCTAGCATCGCCTGTCCGGCCATCGGCAGCGGCCTTGCGCCGGGTGCTTTCGTCACCTGCACGGGCTCCTATACGACCACGCAGGCCGACGTCGACGCCGGCGGTATCACCAACATCGCCAGCGCCGCCTCGGGCTCGACCACGTCACCGAGCAAGACACTGACCGTGCCATCGGTGAAGTCGCCAGCGCTCACCACGGCCAAGTCGTCGAATACGACGGCCATCTCGACCGTCGGCCAGTCGGTCTCGTACAGCTACCTCGTCACCAACGCGGGCAATACGACCCTGACGACGGCGATCACGGTATCCGACAACAAGATCGCCTCCGTCTCCTGCCCTGCCCTGCCGAGTGGCGGTCTTGCCCCTGGCGCGGCCATCACCTGCACCGGCACCTATGCCGTCACGCAGGCCGATCTCGATGCCGGCGGCGTCACCAACACCGCCACGTCCAAATCCGGCGTCACCGCCACCTCGCCGCCGATATCTCTGACGATCCCGGCGACCACCACGCCCGCCCTGAGTATCACGAAATCATCGTCGACGACCGCATTCACTGCAGCCAACGTCACGATTCCCTATAGCTACACCGTCACCAACACCGGCAACGTCACGTTGACCTCCGCTGTGACGGTCTCCGACAACAAGATCGCGTCGGTATCGTGCGGATCGATCGGCGCGGGCCTTGCACCGGGCGCGTCCGTCAGTTGCACCGGCTCGTACACGACCACGCAAGCCGACGTCGATAACGGCGGCGTCACCAACACCGCGCAGGCCAAGTCCGGCACCACCACCTCGCCGACCGTCAGTCTGACCATCACGTCGACGCGCACGCCGAAGCTGTCGCTGGTCAAGGCTACGACGGCGACCAGTTACGCCGCCGTCGCCGAAGCGATCCCCTACACGTTCACGGTCACCAACTCCGGCAACACCACGCTGACGACTGTTATCACCGTCTCCGACAGCAAGATCGGTACCGCCAGCTGTCCGTCCATCGGTGCGGGTCTTGCCCCGGCGGCGTCCATTGTCTGCACGGCGACCTATTTCGTTACGCAGGCCGACATCGATGGCGGCAACATTCTCAACACGGCCGTTGCTCAATCCGGCGCAGTCGCCTCGCCGACTGTC
The DNA here is from genome assembly GCA_025359165.1 of Hyphomicrobiaceae bacterium. Lineage (GTDB taxonomy): Bacteria > Pseudomonadota > Alphaproteobacteria > Rhizobiales > Hyphomicrobiaceae > JABFRJ01. The sequence continues at coordinate 43,405 of JANYHG010000094.1, read as the reverse complement.
ACCTACACTCTGAACGGCACACAGACGCCGGGTCTGACGCTGTCCAAGGCGTCAACCACCACTGCTGTCACGACGCTCAGCCAGTCGATCACCTACACCTACACTGCCAAAAATACCGGCAACGTCACGCTGACGCAGCCCGTCGTCGTGACCGACAACAAGATCGCCGCCGTCACCTGTAACGCTCTGCCATCAGGCGGCCTCCTGGTCGGTGCGTCGCTGACCTGTCAGGCGACCTATGCCGTCACGCAAGCCGATCTCGACGGCGGCAGCGTCGTCAACACGGCGAGCGCTGTGTCCGGCACCAGCACCGCGACAGTTCCATCGAACACCACCGCGTTGACCATTCCGGTCACTCAATCTCCGCAGCTGACGATGGTGAAGGCAGCACCGTCCGCCAAGTTCACCAGCGTCGGCCAGACGGTGTCCTACACCTTCGACGTCACCAACACCGGTAACGTCACCATCCACACCGCCATCTCGATCACCGACGACAAGATCTCGACCGTGTCGTGCCCGGCGCTGCCCTCGGGCGGCCTGGCACCCGCTGCGGCCCTGCAGTGCACCGGCACCTACACGGTCACACAGGCCGATCTCGATGCCGGCTCTGTGGTCAACACCGCCAACGCCAAGTCCGGACCGACGGTCTCGACGCCGCCACAGGTCCACACGCAGTCGGCCAACCAGGTACGTGCGCTCAACCTGACCAAGACGCCATCGGCCCCGACCTACAACACCGTCGGCGCCGTCATCACCTACACGTACGCCGTCAAGAACACCGGTAACGTCACACTTCCGTCGACCTCGATCATGACCGTCGCCGACAACAAGATCACCACGGTGTCATGCCCCGCTGTTCCGGCCAGCGGTCTTGCGCCGAACGCCACGCTGACGTGCACCGCGTCCTACACCATCACGCAAGCCGACATCGATGCCGGCAACGTCGCCAACACCGCCACTGCGACTGCCACCGACGGCGCCATCGTCACCGTCTCGAACGCCACCTCGGCGACGGTCTCGGCCGTCCAGGCACCGGCGCTCGGTCTCGTCAAATCGACCGCGACTACCAGCTTCGCCACCGTCGGCACCGTCGTGCCCTATACCTTCGCAGTCAAAAATACCGGCAACGTCACGATTGCGACTGTTATCACCGTCTCCGACAACAAGATCGCCGCGATCACCTGCCCGGTCGTGGCAGGCGGGCTTGCACCTGGTGTCACCACCACCTGCACAGGTTCGTACACGACCACGCAAGCAGATCTAGACTCCGGCTCGGTCGTCAACACGGCCACCGCCAAGTCAGGCACCACCACGTCTGCTCCCGCGTCGCACACGCTGCCGGCCGCCCAAACACGCGCGCTGACGCTGGCCAAGACGGCCTCGCCGACCACCTTCAGCTCCAAGGCCGCGACGATCACATACACCTACGTCGTCACTAACTCCGGCAACATCACCATACCAGCCAGTGCCATCATCGCCGTCTCCGACAACAAGATCGCCTCGGTCTCGTGCCCGTCCGTGCCCGCCGCCGGTTTGGCTCCGACCAAGACGCTGACCTGCACCGCCACCTATCAAACAACGCAAGCCGATCTCGATGCCGGCTCGATCACCAATCTCGCCTCCGCCACCGACGGCACTGCTACGTCGCCGCTGGTCAGCGCGACCGTGACGGCAACGCAGACGCCGGCGCTCAGCCTCGTCAAGGATACGACCTCGACCATCTACGCCACCGTCGGCCAGTCGATCCCCTACACCTTCACCGTCACCAACTCGGGCAACACCACACTCAACACTGCCGTAACGATCTCCGACAACAAGATCGCCACCGTGTCCTGCCCGACGATCACAGGCGGGTTCGCGCCGGGTGCGACCACCGTGTGTACGGCGAACTATCTGATCACGCAGGCCGACATCGACAGCGGCAGCGTCGTCAACACTGCCGTTGCCAAATCGTCGTCGATCACCTCGCAACCGGCGTCACATACCTTGAACGGCGCGCAGACAGCTGCACTCACCATCGCCAAATCCTCCACGACGGCCGCATTTACCGCGCCCGGCGTGACGGTTCCCTACAGCTTCAAGGTGACCAACACAGGCAACATCACCCTCACGTCGGCCATCGTCGTGTCGGACAACAAGCTTGCGTCCGTCACCTGTCCGGCATTGCCGTCGGGCGGCCTGCCTCCGACGCAGTTCATCACCTGCACCGGTAGCTACGTGACGACGCAAACCGACGTTGATGCCGGTGGCGTCACCAACAGCGCCTCGGCGTCGTCGGGTTCGGTCGTATCTCCGGTCGTTCAGTTGACGGTCGCTGCCACCCAGACGCCCGCCTTGACGCTCGCAAAATCGACCGCGACCACCACCTTCACCAGTGTCGGCGCCAGCATCAGCTACAGCTACAAGGTCACCAACACAGGCAATACGACGCTGACCTCGGTGATCAAGGTCGCCGACGACAAGATCCCGGCGGTCACCTGTCCGGCGCTGCCTGCGGGCGGCCTCGCACCTGCGGCCTCGCTGACCTGCACCGGCACCTACACCACCACGCAAGCCGACATCGATGCCGGTGGCGTCACCAACAAGGCTACGGCATCGTCTGGCACTGTGACGTCGCCGCTGCAGACCGTGACCGTACCGGCCGGCAAGCAACCCGCGCTGACGGTCGCCAAATCGACAACCACGCTCGGCTATGCGACTGCCGGTTCGGTGATCCCCTACAGCTACAAGGTCACCAATTCAGGCAACACCACACTGACGACGGCGATCACGGTCGCCGACAACAAGATCTCGACGGTCACCTGTCCGGCACTGCCTTCAGGCGGTCTCGCGCCGAACGCGTTCCTCACCTGCACCGGAAATTACACGATCCTGCAGGCGGACGTGGATGCCGGTTCGGTCACCAACACCGCGTCGGCCACGTCGGGCGCCACCACCTCTCAACCCGTCAGCCTGACGCTGCCGGCAGTACAGTCGCCGGCACTGACGATCACCAAGAGCTCGACCACGACGGTGTTCTCGGCGGTCGGCACCGCGATCCCCTACACGTACAACGTCACCAACTCCGGCAATACCACGCTGACGTCGGCGATCACCGTTTCCGACAACAAGATCGCAAGCGTCACTTGCGGCTCTGTCGGTACCGGGCTCGCGCCTGGCGCCTCGGTCGCCTGCACCGGCACCTACACGACCTTGCAGTCGGATATCGACAACGGGGCGATCGTCAACACGGCCTCGGCCAAGTCGGGCGCGGTGACATCGCCGACGGTCAGCTACACGATCAACTCCAGCCAGACGCCGGCGTTGAGCATCGCCAAATCGACACCGGCCACCAACTTCGCGGTCGCCGGCGCGACCATTCCGTATAGCTACAAGGTCACCAACTCCGGCAACGCGACCCTGACCAACGCCATCACTGTGTCGGACAACAAAATCGCATCGGTGAGCTGTCCCGCTCTGCCGTCGGGCGGCCTCGCGCCCAACGCATTCATTACCTGCACCGCGACGTATCTCGCCACGCAGGCCGACGTGGACAACGGCGCGGTCACCAACTTCGCCACCGCCAAGTCGGGCACCGTGACCTCGCAACCCTCGAGCGTGACGGTCACCGCGACGCAGTCACCCGCGCTGACGCTGGCCAAGACCTCGACGACCACGTCTTATGGTTCGGTCGGCATGGCCATCACCTATAGTTACAAGGTCACCAATTCCGGCAACGTCACATTGACATCGGGTGTGTCGGTCACCGACGACAAGATCGCCTCGGTCGGCTGTCCGACGCTGCCGGCTGGTGGACTTGCGCCGGGTGCCTCGATCACCTGCACGGGCGTCGCCACCACCAGGCAGGCCGATCTCGATGCCGGCTCCATCACCAACACCGCCACCGCCAAGTCCGGCACGACGACGTCGCCGATCGCGAAGCTGACCATCGTCGCCTCGCAGGCACCAGCGCTGACCCTCGTCAAGACATCCACAACGACAGGCTTCAACGCTTCCGGCGTCGTCGTGCCCTACAGCTACAAGGTGACCAACACGGGTAACACCACGTTCACCTCGGCCGTCACGATCACCGACAACAAGATCGCGGCTGTCTCCTGTCCGGCGCTGCCGGCGGGTGGCCTGATCCCCGGTGCCTCGCTCGTCTGCACGGCCAACTACACGACGACCCAGGCCGACGTCGACACCGGCAGTGTCACCAACATCGCTCAGGCCAAATCCGGCTCGCTCGTCTCTCCGACCTCGAGTGTGACGATCGCGGCCACGCAGTCGCCCGCTCTCGGCATCGTCAAAACCTCGACAGCATCAAGCTACGTGGCGATCGGCGATGTGCTGCCCTACAGCTACAAAGTCACCAACGCAGGCAACGTCACGTTGACGTCGGCCATTTCGGTGACCGACAACAAGATCGCTGCAGTCTCCTGCCCCGCACTTCCGGCCGGTGGGCTTCCACCTCTGGCGTTCGTCACGTGCACCGCCGCCTACACTGTCACGCAGGCCGACCTCGATAGCGGCACCATCGTCAACACCGCGAGCGCCAAGTCCGGCGCCGTAGTCTCGCCGCTCGTCGCTTTGACGATCACAGCGCAGCAGAAGCCGAACTTCACTGTCGTCAAAACAGCCACGACGCCGGTCGCCATCAACAATGGCGACGGCAGCTACACCGCGACGTTCAAGGTGGTGCTCACCAACACCGGCAACGTCTCGCTGATCAACGTGCAGATGGTCGACGATTACGGCGCACAGTTGCCGAAGGGAGCTCGCGTCGTCTCGGCCGCCATCAAGTCGACCACGTCGTCGCTGCGCGGTCCGCTCGCCACCGCGAACGTCGCTTTCACGGCCACGACCGCCAACCCGAACCTCTTGCGTGGTGCTGGTGAAAGCCTTGCCGTCGGCGAAGTCGTCACTAGCACTTTCGACATCAAATTCGATCCGGGCAGCAACACCTCGGGCACCGGGTTCGGTAACGTCGTCATCGCCAAAACCATATTTGGCGCTGGCACGCCGTTGGCCGCCGCCGCCAGCCGCTCCGCACAAGCGCCGCTGCCGTTCGTACCCAACAAACCACTTGTCGTCAGCAAGACCACACCGAAGACTGATATCACCCGTGGCGAGCTCGTGCCTTACAGCATCACCGTCCGCAACACCGGCGATGTCGCGCGTTCCGGTTTGACATTGGTCGACAACATTCCCGCCGGCTTCAAGTATCGCGTCGGCTCCGCCACCATCGACGGCATCGCTCATGAACCCGTCGTCAATGGCCGCGTGCTGACTTGGCCGAACGCGACAGTCACCACGACCAAACCGCTGGTGCTCAAACTCATCCTGATCGCCGGTGCCGGCATCGGTATGGGCGAGTTCACCAACGAAGCCTGGGTCGTCGACGGCAGCGGCACCACGGCCTCCAACGTCGGCAAAGCCACCGTCCGCATGATCGGCGACCCCACCTTCGACTGCACCGACATCATCGGGAAGGTTTTCGACGACGTCGATCGCAGCGGCTACGCCGACGACGGCAAGCGCGGCTTAGCCAACGTCCGCCTCGCCACCGCTCGCGGCCAACTCGTCACCACCGACAGCGAAGGCCGCTACCACATCGCCTGCGCCGATATTCCCGAAAGTGATCGCGGCACCAACTTCATCTTGAAGCTGGACGAGCGGACGCTGCCCACCGGCTATCGCATGACCACCGAAAACCCGCGCGTCATTCGCATCACTGCCGGCAAAATGGCCAAGATCAACTTCGGCGCCGCCATCACCCGCGTTGCCCGCCTCGATCTCGCCGATGCCGCCTTCGAACCCGGCACCACCGAGCTCAAGCCGCAATGGGCGCAGGGCTTCGGCAAGATGATCGCGTCGCTGCAGCAGGAACGCTCTGTATTGCGCATTTCCTACCGCCGCCGCGCCACCGAAACCGCAGCCCTCGCCGATGCCCGCGTCGCAGCCCTCGCAACCGCCATGCAGCAGCTTTGGAAACGCGACGGCGGCGGTTACGCGCTGGTCATCGAAACCGAAGTCTCCGTCGACCGTGCAGCACAGAAATAGCCGCTTCGTACCGCCGCGCTCCTGCTGAGCCGGTACCGCGTCAGCCTTGTTCGTCTCCTGTTGCGTTGCGTGCGTGCTCGTCGAGAGCCGCAGTGTCGAGCCCGGCATCCGGGCTGTCGAGGCGCGTCCGCGCCCGTCCGTGGAGAAGTATGCAATGCCTGTGTCGTTGAAACGCCAGACCTGGATTTTAACAGCTGTCTCGCTGGCCGCCATGACAGCCATCTGCGGCGTCGCCGATGCCGCCGACGCACCAGCTGCGGACGCGGATGTTGCGACGAGTGTTCCAACTGCCTCCGGTGCCGGCGGCTCAGCCAGCGTGCAACGCAAGCTGCCCGCCAACGTCGAGCGTCTTGCGCTGGGTGCAAGTCGCGCCGGCAAGGACTGCGCGCCGGTCAGCGCCGCACCTGCCGAACCGTTCGCCTTCACCATCGACGGCCGCTCGCCCGATGCGCTCGCATCGAAAAAGTCCGCACACGCCACCGCCTCGACAGCCGATAGCCAGCGCTGCACCGACGTTGCGCTCGCCAAAGCCGATGTTCAGATCCGTTACGACGGACTCAATTCCGAGCCGCGCCTCAATGTTGTCGCCGCCCCCGATGCCGCTCTGAAAGGCGGCGACGTCACGTTCAAGACGCACGCGAACTACGCGCTGCTCATTGCCAATGCTGAAATTCGTCTGTTCGAAAAAGGCACCACCACGCGTCAGGCACCAATTGCCGTCGTCCCGATCGATCGCGGCGTCGCACGCTGGGCCATTCCAAAAGACGTCGGCGACAGCGTCACCTACGTTCTGCGCGTCTACGACAACGGCGGCCGCTTCGACGAAACTGCGCCGAAAATCCTCGATCTCGCCGCCGTCCGCGCCGGCAAGAGCGGACCCAACGAGCTACTCTCCGTCTATGACGGCAACGCCCTCGAAGTGCGCAACATCCCGATTTCTGGCGGTGCCGTGCTCGTTTCTGGCCGCAACGTAGCACCCGGCCATACCGTGACCGTGATGGGGATGTCGGTTCCGGTCGATGCCAAAGGCGATTTTGCCGTCCGCCAGATCGTAGCCTCCGGCGAGCACCAGATCTCTGTCGCCATCGCCGATCCGAAAGGTCAGGCCTCCGTCTTTACGCGCAGCGCCATCGTGCCCGATCACGATTTCTTTTACGTGGCATTGGCCGATCTGACCGTCGGCAAGAGCGCCACCAGTGGGCCAATGGCTGTGCTCAATCCCGACACCGCCGATCAGTACAAGGACAAGGTATTCGTCAACGGGCGCTTGGCGTTTTATCTTAAAGGCAAAGTCCAAGGCGACACGCTGCTGACCGCGTCGGCCGACACGCGCGACCAGCCGATCCAGCATCTGTTCTCGAATTTCGACAGCAAGGACCCGCGTTATCTGCTGCGCAATCTCGATCCCAACCGCTATTATCCCATTTACGGTGACGACAGCACGCTCACCGAAGATGCTCCGACGCGCGGTAAGTTCTACGTCCGCCTCGATCGTGGCGACAGCAATATCATGTGGGGCAACTTCAAGACCGCCATCACTGGCACCGAATATCTGCGTTACGAACGTGGCCTATACGGCGCGCGGGCACAGAGCAAGACCGTCGAAGCCACCAAATTCGGCGAACGCCGCGGCCAAGTCGAGGTCTTCGCCGCCGAGCCCGGCACCCTCGGTGCCCGCGATGTTTTTCGCGGCACCGGCGGCTCCGTCTACTACATGAGCCGGCAAAACCTCACCGAAGGCTCCGAGCGCATCACCGTCGAAAGCCGGGACCACAACACCGGTCTCGTCGTCAAAACGCAGACCCTGTCGGCGACGCAGGACTACGAGGTCAACTATCTGCAAGGCCGCATCATCCTCAAGAATCCGCTCACCAGCACCGGCAGCAGCGACTTCATCGTACAGACCGGCAGCCTCAGCGGCGTCGATCAGTACATCGTCGTCAATTACGAATACGCGCCGTCCCTGCAAGCCAACCGCGACAAGGCGTTCGGCGGCCGCGCCAGCTACTGGGTCAACGATCACGTCCAGGTCGGCGTGACCGGTTATGATCAGACTGCCGCCGCCGAGAAGGTCGCCATCGGCGGTGCCGACGTCACCGTGCGCGCCAGCGCAGGCACCTACGTCAAGGTCGAGGGTGCGCGCTCAACCGGTGCCGGCAGCGGCGAGAATGTCTCGGTCGACGGCGGCTTTTCGTTCGTAAACCGCTCGTCCAGCGGCGCACCCGCCTGGGCCCGGCGCATCGAAGCGGCCGCCGATCTCGGCGAGATAATCAAAGGTGCTGACGGTCGCATTGCCGCGTTCTACAAGGAAAAGGAGACCGGTTTCTCCGGTCCCGGCGAACTCACCCTCAATCGGGGCGGGCGCGAGATGGGCGTCAAGTCGGTGGTGCAGCTCGACAAGCATTGGGGCACGAAAACCAAGCTCGACAGCAAACAGGACGAGTTCCGCAACTATTCGTCAGGCGAGCAGAACGTCTCCTACAGCTTCGACGATTATTGGAAAGCCACGATCGGTGCGCGGTTGGACGACAATCGGGTCGCTCTGGCGAGCGCCAGCCCCATCTACAATCAGAATGGACGCCGCACAGACGCCGCCGTGCGCCTCGATTACGCCTCCCAACAGGACTGGAGCACCTACGTCTACGGCCAGGCCACAGTCGACAAGACAGGCGACCGTCTCGCCAACAATCGCATTGGTGTCGGCGGCGAGGCGCGACTGAATGCGCGCACCAAGATTCTCGGCGAAATCTCGGAAGGCAACGGCGGTCTCGGTGCCATCGTCGGCACGGAATATAAGATCGACGAGAAACGCAGCTCTTACCTCAACTACGCCCTCAATCCCGATCGCACTGATATCATCAGTCGTGGCGGCACCGGCACGCTGACCGGCGGCGTGCGCGAACGCTTTTCCGACAGCTTCTCCGTGTTCGGCGAAGAACGCTTGAAATACGGCGGCGGCTTTTCCGGCCTCACCCACGCCTACGGTCTCGACTTCGTCCCGGTCGAGCACTGGAAAGCCGGCATCGTGCTCGAGAACGGCCGCTTCTCCGATCCCTATCAAGGCGACGTCAGGCGTACCGCCGTTAGCCCCAGTATCGGCTACACCTACAAGGGCCTGACCTACTCCGGTCGCGTCGAGTATCGCCACGACGATATCACCAGCGTATCGGGATCGACCTACAACCAGTCGATCCGCGACGTGTACCTCATGAACAACACGCTCGTGAACAAGCTCAACTCCGACTGGCGCTATATCGGCAAACTCAACGGCTCCTACGCGACGGGTGGCACCAATACCGGATTTTATCAGGGCAACTTCCTCGAAGCCGTCACCGGTTTCGCCTACCGTCCGATAGCCAGCGACCGCTTGAATGCGCTGTTCAAATATACCTATTTCTACAACACGCCGACGCAGGGCCAATCCGCCCTCGGCAACGGTGCCGGCGACTATTCGCAACAGAGCCACGTGCTCTCCGTCGATGCCGCCTACGATCTTACCAACTACGTCACGCTCGGCGGCAAGTATGCCATCCGCGTCGGCGCGTTGCGCGACAACGCCGTCGGGGGACCGTGGTTCGACAGCAAAACTCAGTTGGCCATTGGCCGGCTCGATTTCCACGTCGTCAAGGAGTGGGACGTCACGGTCGAACTGCGCGCGCTGGAGGTCATCGAAGCAAAGGACCTGAAAGCCGGTGCTCTCGTCGGCGTCTATCGCCATCTCGGCGATAACTTCAAAGTCGGCGTCGGCTATAACTTCACGAAGTTCTCCGACGACCTTACCAACCTAAGTTCCAACAACCGCGGCGTCTTCGTCAACGCCATCGGCAAGTTTTGATACCGAGTGCTTCCGGAAAAGTGGGCACCGGTTTTCCAATAAGAAGCACGACAAATACCGAGTGCTTCCGGAAAAGTGGGCACCGGTTTTCCGATAAGAAGCACGACAGAACCGAGTGCTTCCGGAAAAGTGGGCACCGGTTTTCCGATAAGAAGCACGACAAATACCGAGTGCTTCCGGAAAAGTGGGCAACTCACGGAGTTAGTTGAACGCCAGCTGCACCTTCATGGCGCGCTGGCGATCGGAGGCCAGTTTGAACGCCGCGTCTGCATCGCCTATCGCCACCGTCTGCGTGACCAGTGGCTTCACCTCGATGCGGCCGGCGCCCATCAGGTCGACCGCCAACTTAAATTCCCGATCGAAGCGGAATGTGCCGCGCAGTTGGAATTCCTTGGCCACGAGTACATTCAGCGGCAGCGTGACATCACCGCCGATTCCGACCTGCACGATGACGGCACCGGGACGCAACGCCTCGAACGCGCCACGCAGCGCTGCCGGCGCACCCGATGCCTCGAACATCACGTCGAAGTAGCCTTTGTCGCGCGCATAGGCCGACAGCGCGTCCGGGCTGGTAGCGACATTGAGTGCTGCGGTTGCGCCATTCTGCTCGGCGATCTGCAGTGTGAACGCACTGAGATCGGTCGCGACGATTTCCGCAGCACCGGCCAGTCGTGCTGCAAGTATCGTCAGAATGCCGATCGGCCCGCAACCTGTCACCAGCACCTTGCGGCCGAGCATCGGACCGGCTTGCCGCACCGCATGCAGGCAGACCGCCAGCGGTTCGGCCATCGCAGCCTCCGCCATTGTCAGGTGATCAGGGATCGGCACCACCTGATCGGCGCGTACCGTGAGCGACTGGCGAAAGCCGCCTTGCACATGCGGAAAGCGCATCGCGCTGCCGAGAAAGCGCATGTCCAGGCAATGGCGCTGCTGTCCGTCCTGGCAATAGCGACAGTGCCCACAGGGCTGGCTCGGATCGACCGCCACCCGCAACCCCGCGCGAATGTGACCAACATCGGCACCGACGGCGCTGACGACACCGGCGATCTCGTGGCCCAGCACCATCGGTTCCTTGATGCGGATCGCGCCGAACCCGCCGTGGTGATAATAGTGCAGATCGGAACCGCAGATTCCGCCCGCAGCGATGGCGACCGTGACTTCCCCGGACTGGGGCACGGTCGATGCCACCGGCTCGACGCGCAGATCTCCGGGGGCATGAATGACGATGCCGAGCATGGCTGGTCCTCGCGGGGTTGAACACGCTATCGACTTGCTTAAACGGTAACCGGGTGTTCGTACAGGTCGGCGCTTGAAGCCGCCCGGTTTGCCGGCCGCCCCGGGTTTGCCGCATCCGGCGTGCAACGACACTGATATAAGTCCGCGATCCGCGATTCGCCTGTGAACCCTTGGGGTAGAGTGTCAGACGTCCTGAGCAACCTGTTCGGTGAGCCCATAACCCCGCAAGCAGCGCCGGCCGCTGCGCCGGTTGTCGATCTGCGTCCGCGCGCGCCCGTGCTGCTGCCCGTCGCCCTGGATCAGACCTACGACTACTTGCTGCCGCCCGGCACCGAGGTTGAGCCAGGGCAGTTCGTCATGGTGCCGTTCGGACCGCAGAGCCGCATCGGCATCGTGTGGCGGCACGCCATCGGCGACGCCAAGCCGATCGACCCGAAACGCATGAAGATTATTGACAACGTGCTCGATGTCGCGCCGCTGCCCGCGCTGTCGATGCTGTTTGCCGAGTGGATCGCCAAGTACACGCTCGCGCCGCTCGGCATGGTGGCCCGCATGATGATGGCGGCGCAGACAGTCTTCGAACCGCAGAAGCCGCGCTTCGGCGTCGCCATCGTCGAGGGGGGACATCTGCCGCCTCGCATGACGCCCGCCCGCATGAAAGCGATGGAAATCGCTGCCGATGGCCAGATCCGCGCCAAGTCGGCGTTGGCGGAAGCGGCAGGCTGCACGACGGGCGTCATCGACGGCTTGGTGGCGGCCGGCGCGCTGGTCGAAGTCGCCATTCCGGAAAAACGCTTCCGCCAGCTGACGCACGACTTCATGACCGTGGAATTTCCTGGCGCGCAGGCTCAGGCCGTCGAAACGCTGCGCGCGGCGGTCGATGGCGCGACCTTCTCGGCGTCGTTGCTCGACGGCGTCACTGGCTCCGGCAAAACGGAAGTATATTTTGAAGCCGTGGCGCGCACGCTACGGGCGGGACGGCAGACCGTAATCATGCTGCCGGAAATCGCTCTGACGTCACAATTCATGGATCGCTTTTCGAAGCGCTTCGGCGCGCCGCCTGCGGAATGGCACTCGGCCTTGTCGCCCAACGAGCGCGCGCGCGTCTGGCGGGCGGCGGCGTCGGGCGAGGCACAGGTGGTGGTCGGAGCGCGCTCGGCGTTGTTTCTGCCCTATGCCGATCTCGGCCTGATCGTCGTCGACGAAGAACACGATCCCGGCTTCAAGCAGGACGATCGCGTTCACTATCAGGCCCGTGACATGGCGGTCGTCCGCGCCTCGCTCGGCAAGATCCCGATCGTGCTGGCGTCGGCGACTCCGTCGATCGAGAGTCACGTCAATGCGCGCAGCGGACGCTATCGGCACGTGCATTTGCCGAGTCGCTTTTCCGGCACCGAATTGCCAGAAATCACCGCGATCGATCTGCGCTCGCAGCAGCCCGACAAGGGGCGATGGCTGGCACCCGTCATGGTCGAAGCGATCACCGAGACGTTGCAGAAAGGCCAGCAGACGCTGCTGTTTCTCAACCGGCGCGGCTATGCCCCCCTGACGCTGTGCCGCAAATGCGGCCATAAATTCGATTGTCCCCAGTGCACGGCCTGGCTGGTCGAGCACCGCTTCCGCAATCGGCTCAACTGCCACCATTGCGGATTTTCGCTGCCCATCCCGGATCGCTGTCCGCATTGTCAGGCGGAAAAATCGATGACCGCGTGCGGCCCCGGCGTCGAACGCATTGCCGAGGAAGTCGCGGAGCGCTTTCCCGATGCGAAACTTGCCCTGATGTCGTCGGATCTCATTCCCGGCCTCGTCGAAATGCGCGAGATGATCCACAAGATCGAACGCGGCGAAATCCAGATCATCATCGGCACCCAGATCGTCGCGAAGGGGCACCATTTCCCAGATCTTGCCACTGTCGGCATCGTCGACGGCGATCTCGGCCTCGCCCAAGGCGCCGACCCTCGCTCGGGCGAACGCACGTTCCAACTTTTGCATCAGGTGACCGGGCGCGCCGGTCGCAGCTTCGCCAACGGGCGCGGGTTCGTGCAGACCTACAGCCCCGAGCATCCCGTCATGGATGCCATCATCAAGGGTGACCGCGAAACCTTCCTGGAGCGCGAGATCCACATACGCCAGGCAGGCTTGTTGCCACCTTACGGGCGTCTCGCCGCGCTCGTTGTTTCCGCACGCGACAAGGAGGTCGCCGAACGGGTCGCCCGCGACGTCGGCCGCTGCGCGCCGTCGGCCGAACAGATCATGGTGCTCGGTCCCGCCGAAGCGCCCATTGCGGTCGTGCGCGGACGTTTTCGCTGGCGGCTGCTGCTCAAGGCCCCGCGCGAGGCCGACATACAAGGCTACCTCCGGCAATGGCTGGCCTCGGTGCCGAAACTGCCGAGCGACGTGATGCTGAGCGTCGATATCGACCCCTACAACTTCTTGTGACGGCGCCCGCCTCATGACACAAACGCGGAAGTCGTCTCACGAAAATTGTCGTTTTTAATGCGATGTTGGCATGTCGTGGGTCCCGGCCTTTGCCGGCATGATGACGAGTCCGGGCACGAGTCCGGGCGTGAGTTCAGTCGTATTGATGAAACTTCGATGTCGACTGCGTCGTCTGACGGCACGTCGGACAAATCAGGACGATAGCAATTGCCGAACCCACCCACGACAAACCGCATTTATCTTGCGCGGGCGCTGCGCGACTTCGGTGACGGCTTTGTCGCCGTTCTGTTGCCGGTCTATCTCACTTCCATCGGCATGGGTGCGTTCCAGGTCGGGCTCGTAGCAACCCTTGCGTTGCTTGGTTCGGCGCTGACCACGCTTGGCATCGGCTATCTCGGTGCCCGCAGCGATCGCAGACGTTTGCTGGTCATGGCGTCGGCCCTGATGGTCGCCACCGGACTGGCGTTCGCCGCGTCCAGCACGTTTGCGCTGATCCTGCTGGTGGCGTTCGTTGGCACCATCAATCCCTCGGCGGGAACCGTCAGCATATTCGTGCCGCTCGAGCATACCGTGCTGGCGCACAGCGTGACCGACGCCGAGCGCACGAGAATGTTCGCCCGCTACGGGCTGATTGGATCGCTTGCCGCAGCCCTCGGTGCATTGGCTTCGGGCAGCGTCGACGGCCTCGGCGTTTTCGGGCTGTCGCAGATGGCGGCGTTACGCGCCATGTTCGTCGTCTACGCGCTGCTCGGACTGGCCGGCGGCCTGGTCTATGCGAGCCTGCCGCCCGATCCGGTTCCCGACACGCCGCAACTCCCGAGTGCCCTCGGCCCGTCGCGCGGTATCGTCTACAAACTCGCGGCCTTGTTCAGCATCGACTCTTTCGCCGGCGGATTTGCGGTGCAGTCGCTGATGGCCCTGTGGTTGTTCGAGAAGTTCGGCCTTTCCGTGCAACTTGCGGGACTGTTCTTTTTCTGGTCAGGCGTGCTCGGAGCGTTTTCATTCCCGGTGGCGGCGTGGCTCTCGCGCCGCATCGGCCTCGTCAACACGATGGTCTACACGCACATACCCTCCAGTCTGTGTTTGATCGCCGCTGCCGTCGCACCCAGTCTCGAAGTGGTTATGGGGTTGCTGCTTGTTCGCGCCGCGTTGTCGCAAATGGACGTGCCGACACGGTCGTCTTATGTAATGGCTGTTGTGACACCAGCCGAACGTCCGGCGGCATCCAGCGTAACTTCGGTGCCGCGAAGCCTTGCTGCCGCCGCCAGCCCGGCCCTAGCCGGCGCTCTCTTTTCGGCGGGGTATCAGGCGTGGCCGTTCGTGATCTGCGGCGTACTCAAAATCGTCTACGACATCGCTCTGCTCTGGACGTTCCGCCACGTCCGTCCCCCCGAGGAACGGTAGCCCGCAGCATCCGGCGAAGACAGGCTTGCAACGAAAGTCTCGGCTCAAGACGGTCGTAAAAACGAGGCGAAATCGAACAACCGCCCAAAAATCGAGCATTCAGTCCGCTTGCCTCGGAAGTTCTGCCATGGCACGTCCTATCGGCCCGAAGTGAAATTGCGGGATCGTGGCGTCGCTGCGCCGGAGTGGCGCGATCGGTCGACGTTGCGGCGGGCGCATCGAAAGCGAATTCTGAGGGGAGAAAGTATGTCCAGATTTTTCACGCTGTTGGCGGCCATGGCCGGCTTGCTGCTCGCGACACCCGTTGCCGCGCAGACATCGCCGACCAAGGTCAAGTTCACGCTCGACTGGAAGTTCGAAGGTCCGGCAACGCCTTATCTCGTTGCGCTGGATAAAGGTTTCTACAAGGACGAAGGTCTCGACGTGACTGTCGATCCCGGTAATGGCTCGGTCGACAGCGTCAATCGCGTCGCCAGCGGCACCTACGATCTGGCATTCGCCGACATATCGGCCCTCATCAAATTCCGCGATAATAAAGATAACGCGCCGGTTCGCGCCGTGTTGATGGTCTATGACTCACCACCCAACTCGATAATTACCTTGAAGAAGTCAGGCATCACCAAGCCAAAGGATCTCGAGGGCAAGATACTCGGTGCCCCCGCTACCGACGCATCGTACTCGGTGTGGCCGATTTTCGCCAAGGCGAACGGCATCGACGTTTCGAAAGTGAAGATCGAAAACATCGGCTTTCCAGTCCGCGAGCCGATGCTGGCTCAAGGCAAGGTCGACGCCGTCACCGGCTTCTGGTTCTCGTCGTTCTTCAATCTCAAGGCCAACGGCGTCGCCGACGAAGACATCGTCGTGTTGATGATGCGCGAGCTTGGCGTCGAAGTGTACGGCAATGCGGTCATGGTCAACCCGGCGTTCGCACAGGCCAATCCCAAAGCGGTTGCCGGTTTCGTCCGCGCCACCATCAAGGGGCTGCAGGAGACGATCAAAAATCCGGAAGCCGCCATCAAGTCGCTGATAGCGCGCAACCAGATCGTCGCTGAAGCGACCGAACTGCAGCGTTTGAAGATGGCGCTGGATCGCAATATCGTGACAGATGAAGTCAAGGCCAACGGCATCGGTGCCGTCGATACCGCCCGCCTCGGTCGTTCGATCGATCAGATCGCGCTGACCTTCGATTTCAAAGCCAAGCCGAAATCCGACGATATCTTCGACGCGCAATACCTGCCGGCGAAAGAAGCCCGTCAGGTCAAGTAATCGAAGAAAAGTGGCCCGTCGTCCGCGACGTGCCACTTGCTTTTCGATGCCATCCTAGGTCTTGCGCCTAGCATCCATCAAGCCACGGTTCGGAACGTTCAGTCGGCAGCGGCCGAGGCGCATCGAGTCTTCTTTCAGAGTGCGTGTCGATGACTGTCCCTGCCGAAGCACCTGCCCTCGTGCGCCTCGAGGGCGTCACCATGCACTATGGCCGCGGCAAGCAGGCCGCTCAGGTGCTCGACGACGTTTCTCTGACCATCAGGAAAAGCGAAATCATCGCCGTCGTCGGGCCGTCCGGCTGCGGCAAGAGTTCGTTGATGAAATTGATCAGCGGGCTGCACATGGCGTCGGCGGGCTCAGTGCTCGTCGAGAACAAGCAGGTCAAGGCGCCGCTCAAGTCTGTCGGCATGGCGTTCCAGGCATCCAACTTGCTGCCGTGGCGCACCGTCATCGACAACGTGCTGTTGCCGCTCGAGATCGTGCAGCCGCACCGCAGCCGCATCCGCCGCGAGCGGAAGATGTACAAAGCCAAAGCCGAGGCGCTGTTGGCCCAGGTTGGCCTCAAGGACTTCACCGAGAAATTCCCCTGGCAACTTTCGGGCGGCATGCAGCAACGCACCTCGATCTGCCGCGCGCTGATCCACGAACCCGACATTCTGATGCTCGACGAGCCGTTCGGCGCACTCGACGCCTTCACGCGTGAAGAACTGTGGTGCACGCTGCGGGACATTCAGAAGGCGCGCGGCGTCACTGTCATGCTGGTGACCCACGATCTGCGCGAAGCCGTCTTTCTCGCGGATACGGTTTACGTGATGAGCAAGCGTCCGGGCAAAATTCTCGTCGCACAACCCATCGATCTACCGCGGCCGCGCGATCTCGAGGTGACCTACACCCAGCCCTTCCAGGATCTCGTCCACCAGCTTCGGCAACACATCGGCGGGTCACACTGATGCAGTACAAGAACGCCGCCGTCACCGTCATCGCCCCCATCGTCTTCACCGTCGCACTCTTTGCGCTATGGGAAGCCGCCTGCCGCCTGCTGGCCATACCGCAAACCGTTTTACCGGCACCGTCCAATATCTGGGCAGCCTTCCTTCAGTTCAAAACACCGATCATCGACAACTCGCTCTACACGCTTTGGAACACGCTGGCCGGCTTCGGCATCGCCACGGCATTCGGACTGCTGCTCGGCATCGCGGTCGGCTGGCATCGCGCGATCTATGCGGCTGTGTACCCCGTATTGATCGGCTTCAACTCGATTCCCAAGGTCGCCGTGGTTCCCGTGCTGATTTTATGGTTCGGCGTCGGCGCCGTGCCGGCGATCATCACCGCTTTTCTGATCTCGTTCTTCCCGATCGTCGTCAACGTCGCGACCGGCCTCGCCACGACCGAACCCGAATTGGAGGACGTGCTGCGTGCGCTGGGCGCTTCCAAACTCGACATCATGCGCAAGGTCGGCATCCCCCGTTCGCTGCCCTACTTCTTTGGCTCGCTGAAAGTCGCGATTACGCTGGCGTTCGTCGGCGCGGTCGTCTCCGAGACGGTAGGTGCCAATCGCGGCATCGGCTTTCTGATGCTGTCGGCCCAGGCGAATTTCCAGGTGCCGCTTGTGTTCGCAGGCTTGATGGCGCTCGCCGTCGAAGGCATCGTCCTCTACGCGCTCACCGCACTGATCGAGATGCGCTTCACCGGCTGGGCCTTCCGCGGTCAGCAGAACTAAAGTGCTTTGAGCTCACTCCGCCGCGAGATCGAACAGCGTCAACTGATCCAACGTCTCGCCGAACCAGGCAGCGACGCCCGCTGCGCGCGGCGCAAGGTAAACCGGCGCACCGTTTTCGAGCATCATCGGCACGTCGTGACCGGGGACCAGCACCGTGCCGGGCCGTTTGCGCCACAAGGTCCAGATCGCTTCGATAGAGGCCCGGCTGACGGCTGGATCGTAGGTCATGTCGGCGGCCCGTGACAACAGTTCGGTGCGGTTTTTGGCGGCATCGCCAGTGAAGATGATATCACGCTTCGTGCCGTCGAGCAGGAAGATCACATGGCCCGGCGTATGGCCCGGCGCCGCGTGCACCGTGATACCGGGCAGCACTTCGCGCCCCGCCTCGATCCGCACCACAGCTGGCGAGCGGTCGAGTTCGCGCACATAGAGTTCCGGCACCGGCGTCGTACCCCACGGCTCTGTGATCGACCACGCGAGTTCTCCGCCGTCGATGTGGATGCGCGCTTTCGGGAACATCACCCAGTTCACCGAATGATCCCAATGCGAATGCGTCAACAGCACGTCGGTGACGTCGGCCGGTGTCAGGCCGTGCGCCGCCAGCCGGTCGATGATCACCTGCCGCTGGCCGAACGACCCGGTATCGACGAGCGCGACTTTGCCGTGCCCTCGCAGCAGCGCGATTGTGCTCCACCCGAGCCCGCCATGACACACCGATTTACCGGGATAGCCGACGACCGCCAGTTCGATTTCGTAGCCGGCTTCTGCAAAAACTTGCTGCGATCGTGTCATGGATTGTTCCCCGTCTCAGATTTCTTCTGCGTTCCACGGTTCGACTGAAATCGCAACATCCCCAGCCGCAACAACGGTCGCCGAACGAGCCGGGATGGCGCAGAATTGGCATTTACCAATCGCTTGAAGGGTACCCTAGCCAAACGCTTGGTTAATGAGCCTACGGCGCTCCTGGATGCCTTCGCAGCGATTAACTTAGATACCGCTGTTTTCGCGGTCATGTCAGGCCACCAAGCGCTGAATCGCTCACGTCGGATGGACTGTACTGGCGGCTATTCGGCGTCGCCAGCAATCGAGCAGATCGGTCAACGTTTGCGCAAGCGGGATCTCGGCGGTCCAACCGAGCATCGCTTTCGCTCGCGCGGCATTTCCGCAGGCCCGATCTATCTCATGCAGCCGTAATCGAAGCGGATCGACTTGGATCTCTATTTTTTCGCGCGTCGCTGCCAGCAAAAGTCCGAGGAGATCGCGCACGCTTGTCGCCTGCCCGGTCGCGAGATTGAAGACGTCTCCGCGTTCGATGGTGTCCGCGTGCTCGATACCCGCCAGATAGGCACGCGCGATGTCCCGCACATCGAGAAAATCACGCTCGGCATCGAGGTTCCCGACGGTCAGAACCGGGGGCTGTCGGCCGGCTTCAATCAACGCGATTTGCCGCGCAAAACCGGACGCCACATAGTTCTGCAGTTGCCCTGGGCCCGTATGGGTGAACGGCCTGAATCGAACAGCGCGCAGCCCGTCGTATGCCAGCTGACCGATCAGCATGTCGGCAGCGGCCTTGGTCGTGGCATAAGCACCCATCGGCTGTAACGCGACGTCTTCGCCGACCGGGCCCTGGACCCGGTTGAACGACGCTCCATAGGCCTCGGAACTGCCGACATAGACCAGGATAGCGTCGGGGCTGTGTTTCAGAACGGCTTCGGCCAGGTGCATGGTTCCGAACACGTTGACCGACCAGGCCAGCTGCGGAACAACGCGCGCCCGCGCCGGTTCTGCGACCGCCGCCAGATGCACGACCGCAGTCGGCTGCGTCGATTGTACAACGTGCTCGATATCGTCGGCGATCTCGAAGTCGACTGAAAGTTGCGTGACATCAGGAGCCAGATCGCTGGCTTTACTGCGGCTGGCCGAATAGAGCAGCGCATCCGGTTTTGCTTGACGCAGCGTCGCGAGAACAACGCGACCGACGAAGCCGTTGCCGCCAGTGACGAGAATGCGTTCGCGTTCAGCCATGTCTGTCACCCGGCCTTAAACGCGGTTACGGCCACCGTTTTCTTTGAGCCTTTGAATATCTGCGTCGACCATTTCGCAGATCATCTGCTCCATCGAGATGCGCGGTTTCCAATTCAATTTCGCGTGCGCCTTGCTGCTGTCGCCGAGCAATATGTCGACTTCGGCGGGACGGAAAAGTTCAGGATCGATCACGAGGTGGTCGTCAAGCCGCAATCCACCATGTGCGAACGCGACTTTGCACATGTCGCGAACGCTCACGGTTCGCCCGGTTGCAATCACATAATCGTCGGGTTCGTCCTGTTGCAGCATCAGCCACATCGCCTCGATGTAATCTTTCGCATGACCCCAGTCGCGCTGCGCATCGATATTGCCGAGACGGATCTCCTTGGCTAGGCCAAGCTTGATGGCGGCCACCGCGTTGGTAACTTTTCGGGTCACGAATTCCAGGCCGCGCAACGGCGACTCATGATTGAATAGGATGCCGTTCGAGGCATGCAGTCCGAAGCTTTCGCGGTAGTTCACTGTCATCCAGTGGCCGAACACTTTCGCCACGCCATAAGGCGACCTCGGATGGAAAGGTGTTTTTTCGGTTTGGCGCGGTTCTTGGATCAGTCCGAACATCTCCGACGATGACGCTTGGTAGTAGCGGGCCGTGGGGCATTCTAATCTGATTGCTTCGAGCATGTGCACGACGCCGAGACCGGTCACGTTACTGGTCAAGATCGGCTGTTGCCATGACGAGCGGACGAACGATTGCGCCCCCAGATTATAAATTTCGTCAGGCTTCAGCTCACGAAGCGTTCTGATCAGTCCGGAGAGATCGAGCAGATTGCCGTCGACTAGTTTCACGCGGTCGGCAATGCCAAGCCAACGCAACCGGCCGTCGTTGACGTCGACCGTGCTGGAGCGCCTCACCAAGCCGTAAACTTCGTAGCCTTTTTGCAGCAAAAGCTGCGAAAGATATGCACCGTCTTGTCCGGTGACCCCAGTAATGAACGCGCGTTTCATAGTAGTTCCTCATGACAATTCTTAATGCCGCGCAAATCGGTGCCGGTGACGCACCGCTGCCGCTTCCCAGCCGACCATGTCGACAATGTGCCGGGGTCGAAGCGAAAACGATCAATTGTTATTTAAAAAACACGACATGCTCGGGCTCCGGCAGCCACGATTCGCAGCTTGGGTGGATTCCTGCATTGAACGAATACCGACGAAACCGCTACGAAGGTTTTGCTGTGGGTGCTATGCCGGAAATGTAAACGACGCAACAGCCACCCACGCCGGCAACTCGGCAGCCAGCGGACGAACGATCGGCTGATGCGTCACGGCCACAGTTCTGGCTCAGTGTCGAAAAGGTCATCATTTTTTACCGCTATTGACATTAACGTCGCTTCACGCGGCCAAGACATTCTGCAAAACGAAAACTTTGGATACCAGATCTGTGTCGAATATCGAGGGAAACATTGCCGCAACGACTCCGGCTGACGGCGAACTCGACAGGATCGCATCGGCGAAGCTTGAGCTGGGCAGCCGCACTGTGGGCCGTGGCGCAGGCGCGCCCACATCCGCTGGCGACACCGGCCTCGTTGCTTTGGCCGTGTTGGCGTCGCATTTCCGGGTCGCCTGTGACCCGGCTCAATTGGCCCATGACCTCGGTTTGGGGAGCGGCGGCCAGGAAGTTCGCGCCGGGCTCGACGACATCGCACGCGCCGCCAAGCGGTTGCACCTGAAGGCACGGGTCCTCCGCAATTTGAAGTCGTCGCGTCTCCTCACCGCCCAGCTGCCCATCATTGTGGAGCTGAAAGACGCGACCTTCGCAATCGTTACGCACCGACTGCCGGACCAAAGGCTGCGCGTCGTCAGCCCGTTGGTCGGCACGCAGTTGCTGCTTTCGATCGAGGAGTTCGACGCGATCTGGTCGAAGTCGGCGATATACGTGACGCGCCGGTCGTTCGGGCCAGGAGAAAATCCCAATCTTTTCAGCTTCAAGTGGTTTCTGCCGTCGATCTGGCGCTATCGCAAACCACTGTTCCACGTCCTCGTCGCCTCGTTGTTCATCCAGCTCTTTGCGCTGATCACGCCGCTGCTGTTCCAGGTCGTGATCGACAAAGTCTTGATCCATAAAGGCGTCTCGACCCTGGTCGTCATCATATCCGCCATGGTCGCGCTCGGCCTGTTCGACGTGACGTTGCAGTATCTGCGAGCCTATGCGCTGAACCACACGACCAGCAGGATCGACGTCGAGTTGGGCGCGCGTCTGTTCGATCATCTGACCCGATTGCCGATCAAGTACTTTGAAACCCGAGCGGCCGGTCAGACCGTGGCGCGCGTGCGCGAACTGGAAACCATCCGCTCCTTCCTTACTGGCCAGGGACTGTCCTCTGCGATCGACGTGCTGTTCACCGGCGTCTTCATCGCCGTGCTGTTCGTATATTCCAAGGTCCTGACGCTTGTCGTACTGGCCTCGATCCCATTCTATTTGTTGATCGCCACGCTGATCCGGCCTCTGCTCCGCGCACGCATCAATGAAAAGTTCGAACGCGGCGCGGCAAGTCAGCAGTTCCTCGTCGAGTCGATCGTTGGCATTCAGACGATCAAGGCTGCGGCGGTCGAGCCGATGCTGCGGGTGCAGTGGGAAGAAAAGCTGGCAGCCTACGTCAGAACCTCTTTTGAGGCGGTCATGCTGAGCACGCTGGGTCAGAACGCGATCCAGTATGTCAGCAAGATGACCTCGGCAGTGGTGCTGTACCTGGGCGCTCTGGCGGTCATCGAAGGTGACTTGACTGTCGGTGGTCTCGTCGCCTTCAACATGATCATGGGCCAGACCACGATGCCTATCTTGCGGCTTTCGCAGTTGTGGCAGGAATTCCAGCAAGTTCAGATCTCGGTCGAGCGCTTGAGCGACATCCTAAATGCGCCACCGGAAAGTCAGCAACTTAACTATGCGTCGTTGCCCCCGGCGCGCGGCGCGATCAAGCTGAGCGAGGTTACCTTCCGCTACCGTCAGGACGGACCGGAGGTGCTCAAGAACATCACGCTGGATATTCCCGAAGGCCAGGTCATCGGCATCGTCGGACCGTCCGGCTCCGGCAAATCGACGCTCACCAAACTCATCCAGCGGCTCTATCGCCCGGAGCGCGGGCAGGTATTGGTCGACGGGTATGATATCGGACAGATCGACAGCAGCTGGCTGCGGCGGCAGATCGGCGTCGTTCTGCAGGAAAACCTGCTGTTCAATCGCACGATCCACGAGAATATCGCGCTCGCGAACCCGGGTGCTCCGCGCGCCGAAGTCATCGCGGCGGCTCGACTGGCTGGGGCTGACGAGTTCATCGTCAAGATGCCGCTCGGCTATGATACGATGATCGAGGAGCGCGGCGCTAATCTGTCCGGCGGCCAGCGCCAACGCATTGCGATTGCGCGCTCGCTCGTCACCCGTCCACGCATCATGATCCTCGATGAGGCGACGAGTGCACTCGACTACGAAAGCGAGCAGATCATCCAGTCAAACATGCGGCGTATTACGCGCGGGCGCACGGTCGTCATCATCGCGCACCGATTGGCCGCAGTCCGAAACTGCGATCGCATCATCGCCATTAAGGACGGCTCCATTGTCGAAGACGGAACGCACCAGTCACTTCTGGCCGATCCCAAGGGCCACTACGCAATGCTGTGGCGGCAGCAGAACGAAAACTTCAGGATGTAGAACGTGATGCGGTGTCGGAAGTGATAGAAACCTCGAATTGGCTGCAGATCCTGATCGGCTCGTCGACGGTGATCGCGTTGATCATTGTGATCGCAGTCGCGAGGCGGATTGTGCGCGCGCGAAAACGGGCGCGCAGTCCCCAAGTGTCGCTGCCTGCGGTGGTTCATGGTTCAAGCCAGCTGGGCAAAGGCCTGGCTGTATCGCGACCGTCCCTATCGGTGCCGAAGCGTGGCGCACTCACGGCCGCAGACCGCGAGTTTTTGCCGGCCGCGCTCGAACTGATCGAAACGCCGCCGTCGCCGGTTCGTATAGCGAGTATCTGGCTGATCTGCGGCGGCTTCGCCGTCGTCTTGGCCGGTGCCTGG
Organism: Hyphomicrobiaceae bacterium; assembly: GCA_025359165.1. Lineage (GTDB taxonomy): Bacteria > Pseudomonadota > Alphaproteobacteria > Rhizobiales > Hyphomicrobiaceae > JABFRJ01. The sequence goes on along the minus strand of JANYHG010000094.1, from coordinate 19,370 downwards.
ATCGGCAAGCTCGATATCTATGCCGTCGCACAGGGGCGCATTCACCCCAGCGGTCGATCTAAGGTCGTGCAACCTCTCGAGGCGGGGCGTGTCGTCGGCATAAATGTTGAAAATGGTGCAAGAGTTGCCGCCGCCGACGTTTTACTTGAGCTCGATGCTACCGAATCGACGGCCGATCGCGATGCGCAGTCGCAAGAACTCGAAGCCGCCCGCGCCGAAATGGCTCGCCGCAGCACCGCCATCACTGCTGCCCGCAGTGGCAGCCTGCTGCCGGCACCGATCCCGTTCGCCGACGACCTCGACGCGCACGTCCGTAGGCGTGAGACGGGTGCTCTCGCCGCCGAGCTCGCGCAATTGAGTGCCGCGCGGACGAGTTTGCAAGCGCAGACCGCCGAACAGCGCGCCGTCCGAATGCGCCTCGTCAATTCGATTGCCGCGCGCGAAAAGCTTCTCGCCTTGGCAAAAGAGCGCACGGACATGCGGGAAACGCTGTCCCAACAGGGAGCATTGTCGCGGGCGCTGGTGATCGATTCGAGCCAGCAGTACGAAAGCCAGGTTGTCACGCTCGTTGGTGAGAAAGGACAATTGCTCGAAACCGACGCCGCGATCAATCGCCTCGATGCCAAAGCTGCCGAAGCCGTTAGCCAGTTCATCGCCGATCAAACCCAGAAAATGGGTGACGCCGAGCGCAAAGCCGAGCGTCTGATCCAGGAGCTGATCAAAGCGAAGTCGAAAAGCGATCGCACGCGACTGCGCGCACCCATCGCTGGAACGGTGCAGCAGTTGGCGGTGACGTCGGTTGGTCAGGTCGTGTCGTCAGGCCAGGCCCTGATGACGATCGTGCCGAATGATGGACCGCTCGAAATCGAAGTTCTGATCCAGAATCAGGACATCGGTTTCGTCAACGAAGGACAGCTCGCGGTCGTCAAGGTCGAGGCATTTCCCTTCACCCGTTATGGCACCATCGATGGCAACGTGACCAAGGTCAGCCGCGATGCCGTCGATGAACGCGAAGCAACGCAACTCGGCGATACCAACGGTGCCATTCGCCAGCAGGGGTCGGCGACGGCGGCGGCGGCAGGGCGCGGTCAGAACACCGTCTATCCGGCAACGATCAGTCTGAGCCGCAGAACGATCATGGTCGATGGCAAGATGATGCCGCTGTCGCCGGGCATGTCGGTGTCGGTCGAAATCAAGACCGGCGAGCGTCGCGCCATCGACTACCTTTTGGCCCCTCTGACCGAGGTCATGTCAGGTGCGGCGCGCGACCGATGATCTTGATTTGAGGTCGAGATCGAGGATTTGCGCCACCTGATCCGAGAACGCGGTCGAGTTCCAACTGGAACGGGCAAACGCCGCCGCCTGCGCACCGAGCCGTTTGCGTCGGGCCGGATCATCCCGCAGGTTCCGAAGTTCGGCGGCGGCCACGTCAACGTCGGCTTCGGCCCACATCATATCGTGGTGCTCGTAAGTGCCTTGAGGATCACGTGCCGGCACCAGAGTAAACGGCACCGGGACACCTTTGGTGTCGTCGACGAAATCAACATTTCCCGACCAGTTCGTTGCGACAACAGGGAGTCCATGGATCATCGCTTCGGCGATCGTCAGTCCGAACCCTTCGGACCTGTGCAACGATATCAGGCAGTCGGCAGAACGATAAAGTTGCGCCACCTCGTGCTTGTCCATCGTCGTGTTCACGATCGTGATGTTACGAGCCCCCTCACTTGCTTTGGCGATCAGATTTGCACCTTCGGGAAACACCGACATGTTGGATGCTTTGACGATCATGTGCACATTTTCGTCGTCTCCGAACGCCCGCCGAAACGCTGCGATGCTTGCGCACGGATTTTTCCGCGCGAAACTCGAGGCCATGTTGAACAATGTAAGCACGGTAAACGGCCTGCCACTGCGGGTACCGGTTTCCTCAGTAGAACTGCTGTCGGTGCTTACCGGATACGGCACGACATGCACCGGTTTATCGGCCGCGATCTTCTGCGCGGCATCCGCCACGAACCGGCTCGGAGTCCAGATTTCGTGAACGTATCTTTCGCCGATGCGCCATTCTGCTGGCATCATCGGTAACTCCCACACCCAGCACCCGACGACCCGCTTCGACCGCACGATGGTCCTGCCGATGCCCAGCATCGCCAACGGCATCAAGGGCGCGTTGACAGCGACGATCAAGGTACCGGTGCCTCGAAGGTGGGCTCCGTCTTCGAACGTGAAATTCGGATAGTCCGCCTCTTGCTTGAGGCGGTGCGTCAGATCGATGCCGTAGACCGGCGCGCCGCTCTCGCGAAGGGCATCATAGCAAAGGCGTGCCGCTGAACCGAGGCCAGACGCGGTCCGCAACGTACCGGCGACGATGATGGGCAGCCCCGCGACCAGGTCGGCGTCGGGTTTCGGCGCGACAGCATTCGTTGCCTGAAAAAGCAGGGCACGCCGGGTGTTACGAGGAAGTCGTTGCCACAAATGTTGATGAAAAAAACCGACCAATTCGTTTGCGCTCCCCGGCTCGACGCTGGCAAAAGCCTGCCCCGCATCGACCGATCGAATGATGCCATGCTGATAGAACTGTGAATTCGACTGAGCGATCAGTTCCGCAATCTTCTGCAGTAGGAGGAAATGCTGCAACCTACAGAGAATGTAAAGCCCTTAGTCCGCCTTGGCGACCAGGCAGTCGATCTGCCGGCGGCGGAGTTCGTTGCAGACATTGCCGGCATCGGCAGCTTGAAAGCCACCGAAACGCGCGCGCCACAAAGACTTGCCGTTGGCGACGACAGGCTGTGTCCGACGCTGCGACGAGCCGAGCAGATCAGCTGCTTTTTGACCTGCCGCTGCAAGTTGCCGTTCGGCTTCGGCAGCGCTGGCGTAGGCACCGATCTGTATGTCGTACCCTGTGCCGTGCGTGATCGTATGCTGGCTCGGACTTTTGGCCAGCATCGCTGCTTGTTGCTGCAGGCTGGACGGGAGAGCGCCGCGCGCAGCGGGTGCAAGCCCCATCGCCATCGGCGGTTGCGTGGCGACCGGAGGTGAGCGCTGTGCAAGGTCACTGGGGGCGACAATAGGAGGCGGCCTGAATGCCGTCGGTGCCGCAGCGCCGACGGAGGCGACGCGCACCTGTGGTGCGATCTGTGCAATGCTATTGACCGAAGCTGAGGCGTCATATTGCGGCAATGCGGCCTGTTGTGGCGCGCGCGGCGCAACGAGCACGGGGCGCACGCGGGCCACCTCGAAGTTCGGAGCAGGTGCAGCCGCCGCCAAGACCTGTGGTTCGTTCGCGGTTACCACGACAGACGGCCGTGGGCTCGGGTTCGGCCGCGCCTCCATCCGGGGTTCCGGCGCAAGCTTGGCGCGCGCGATGACAGTGGCGGCGGCCGGTGCCCGCGTCTTCACGGCACTCGCTTTGAATAGCGCCATCTGGAGCAATGTCCGCATGGTCTGGTTGCGGCTCGATGCACTTGCGCCACCGAAGACCGCCCCGACGACATGTTTCGATCCGCGCTTTACAGATGCGACGAGGTTGAAGCCCGAAGCTTGCGTGTACCCCGTCTTGATGCCTTCGGTGCCTTCGAAACTGTTCAGAAGCGTGTTGTGATTGAGATGGTTGCGCCCCGCGTAACGAAAGTCGCGCATGGCGAACAACGGATAATATCGCGGAAAGTCGTCCTGTAGCCGGATACCCAACGTCACCATGTCACGTGCCGTGGTCACTTGCTCGCTATTCGGTAATCCGGAGGCATTCTTGAAGGTTGTGGCCTTCATCCCGATCGCACGCGCCTTCTGCGTCATGAGCGCAGCGAACTTTTCTTCACTGCCGGCGATATGCTCGGCGATCGCCATCGCCACGTCGTTGGCAGACAATGTCACCAGCGATTTGATCGCGTCGATCAGCGCCAGATCCTCACCGGCCTCGATGCCGAGCTTGGTCGGCTGCGCGGCGGCTGCGCGGGGCGACATGCGAATGCGGGTCGTTTCCTGAAGTCTGCCTTGCTGCATCAGGTCGAACGTGACGTACAACGTCATCATCTTGGTCAACGAGGCCGGATAGCGTGGCTCGTCGGCATTGTTCGCGCTGAGCATGGCTCCTGTATTGCCGTCGATGACGAACGACGCTGGTCGCCCCCCCGCAGTCGCCGAGGAACACGCATCGCCGAGGGCGACGACGACGACAAAAGCCGCCGAAGCAGATCGTCGCAGTCGCGCAAAAAATGTGTTTGGCAACCTCATGCTCGGTCCCAAGTCATATGTGTCTCACGTTCCCGCCTTGGCGCATGCGAAAGCCGCCGTCACGGCTCTATCTCTCGACTTTTCGGCGTATTTGCGGTTGTGCCGCCGAAAGTTGCGCCGGGTACGTGGCATTGCCGTGGCCGAATATAGTCCGTCCCCCTATCTCAATGGTTAATCACTGCAATGCGAATGCGCTCGATGGGTTTATGTTGCAGTGCAACATTTTGGCTTGACTTTCTACCGCAATGCAACTAAGTATTCGACATGAGCAGGACGCCGCTTCCGACCGATCCGATATCGGGATTGGGTATGCCGTCAGCCGTGCTCGTTCAGTTATTGCGAATTCAAACCCACTCAGGAGCCCACCATGAGCACCAACGTCAAAATGCAGGATTTCCAGAAGCTTGGCCAAGTCAACGTCGACGGCACCATGAAAGCCGTAACCGAGTGGCAGAAAAGCTTGCAGGCGATTGCCACCGAGATGACCAGCTACACCAAGCGTAGCTTCGAAGACAGCACCCAGACATTCGAGAAGCTAATGGGCGTCAAGTCGATCGATCAGGTTTTTGAAATCCAGAGCAGCTTCGCCAAGCGCGCCTATGACGACTATATGCAGCAGATGGGCAAGATCGGCGGCATGTATTCGGAAATCGCCAAGGAAGCCGTCAAGCCGGTGACCACAGCGCTCCAGCAGCGCTGATCGTCCTCCAACGACGCCCGATTATGAAATGAAGGCTCGGCTCTTGCCGGGCCTTTTTTTGTGCCTATTTAAGCGTGACGGCTTTGCCGTTTACCGGATTCCGCCTAACCCTCGCACCCCGTTCGCACCCCAACCCTGTGTCGATTAGGGGTTTGCGAAATCGGTCGCGCTGCCGTTAAACTCGACCTGGTGGTCATCGCGCTGCCGTATTGCGAATGTTGGACTGAATGGCGGTTGGAATGCATCGTGCATCAAGGCCATAAGATACGTAGAGGTCGTCCCGATGGCCGGGAAAAATGGTAACAACGAAGATGGCGATGGCAAAACAGGCCTCGTTACGAAAACGCGTCCTAAAACGAAAAAGCCGAGCTTGTACAAGGTGCTGATTTTAAACGACGATTATACGCCGATGGAATTTGTGGTGCATGTACTTGAACGGTTCTTCCACAAGAACCGCGACGAGGCCACGAAGATCATGTGGCACGTGCATCAGAAGGGTGTCGGCGTCTGCGGCGTCTTCACCTATGAGGTCGCCGAAACGAAAGTCGCTCAGGTCATGGATCTGTCGCGGCAAAACCAGCATCCCCTGCAGTGCCGCATGGAAAAGGAGTGACAGTCACGTGCCAGCTTTCTCCCAAAGTCTCGAAGCCGCACTGCACCGCGCACTCGAAGCCGCGAACAAGCGTCATCACGAACAGGCGACGCTCGAGCACCTTCTTCTGGCGTTGATCGACGATCGCGACGCAGCGGCCGTCATGCGCGCCTGCAACGTCAATCTCGATGAACTCAAAGGTCGCGTCACCGAATTCATCGACAACGAACTCGAAGCTCTGGTGAAGCCCGGCTCGACCGACGCCCAGCCGACGACGGGGTTCCAGCGTGTGATCCACCGTGCCGTCGTGCACGTCCAATCATCGGGCCGCGAGGAAGTGTCGGGTGCCAACGTGCTGGTGGCAATCTTCGCCGAGCGCGAGAGTCACGCCGCGTTCTTCCTGCAAGAGCAACAGATGACGCGTTTCGACGCGGTCCAGTACATCAGTCATGGCATCGCGAAGCGCCCCGGCATGAGTGAGCCGAAGTCCGCGCGCGGATCGGAGGATGACACGTCAAATTCAGAGGGCCGCGAGGACAAGAAGGGGCAGCAGGATGCGCTGTCGACCTACTGTGTAAACCTCAACAAGAAAGCCACCGACGGCAAGATCGACCCGCTGATCGGCCGCGAGGCTGAGGTGCTGCGCACGATTCAGGTGTTGTGCCGCCGTCAGAAGAACAATCCGCTGTTCGTCGGCGACCCCGGCGTCGGCAAGACCGCGATCGCCGAAGGCCTCGCCCGCAAGATCGTGCGCGGCGAAGTCCCCGAAGTTCTGCTCAACGCGACGATCTTTTCGCTCGATATGGGCCAGCTTTTGGCCGGCACCCGCTATCGCGGTGATTTCGAAGAGCGTCTGAAAGCGGTGATGAAGGAGATCGAGGCGCACGACGGTGCCATCCTCTTCATCGACGAAATTCACACTGTGATCGGCGCGGGCGCGACGTCGGGCGGTGCCATGGACGCATCAAACCTGTTGAAACCAGCGTTGCAGTCCGGTGTCCTGCGCTGCATGGGCTCGACGACCTACAAGGAGTATCGCCAGCACTTCGAGAAGGATCGCGCGCTTGTCCGCCGCTTCCAGAAAATCGACGTCAAGGAGCCGACGGTCGAAGATACCATCGCCATTCTGACTGGTCTCAAGCCGGTGTTCGAATCCTTCCACAAGATCCGCTACACCAACGAAGCGATCAAAGCGGCCGTCGAGCTGTCCGCCAAGTACATCAACGATCGTAAGCTGCCCGACAAGGCGATCGACGTGATCGACGAAACTGGCGCATCGCAGATGCTGGTGCCGCAGAAGGACCGGAAGAAGAAGATCACCGTCAAGGATGTCGAGGCGACCATCGCGACAATGGCGCGCATCCCACCGAAGACCGTGACGAAGTCCGATGCCGAGGTCATGAGCAATCTCGACAAGGATCTGAAGCGCCTGGTGTTCGGCCAGGATGCCGCGATCTCTGCGTTGTGCTCGGCGATCAAGCTGGCGCGTGCAGGTCTGCGCGAACCCGAAAAGCCGATCGGCTGCTACCTGTTCTCGGGTCCAACAGGCGTCGGTAAGACCGAAGTCGCCAAGCAACTCTCAAGCCTGATGGGCATCGAGCTGTTGCGCTTCGACATGAGCGAATACATGGAGCGCCATACGGTGTCGCGCCTGATCGGCGCGCCTCCCGGCTATGTCGGTTTTGATCAGGGCGGGCTGTTGACCGACGGCGTCGACCAACATCCGCACTGCGTACTTTTGCTCGACGAGGTCGAAAAAGCGCATCCAGACCTGTTCAACATCCTGTTGCAGGTCATGGACCACGGCAAGCTGACCGATCACAACGGCAAGGCGATCGACTTCCGAAACGTCATCCTGATCATGACGACCAACGCGGGCGCGTCGGAAATGAGCAAGACCGCCATCGGGTTCGGCTCGTCGAAACGCACCGGTGACGATACCGAAGCGATCAACCGGCTATTCACGCCGGAATTCCGCAACCGTCTCGACGCGACCATCCCGTTCGGCAACTTGCCGATGCCTGTGATCATGAAGGTGGTCGAGAAGTTCGTGTTCCAGCTCGAGGCACAGCTCGCCGATCGCGGCATCACGATCGAGCTGACGGAAGACGCGACCAAGTGGCTGGCCGAAACCGGTTACGACGAAAAGTTCGGCGCGCGACCACTGGGGCGTGTGATTGCCGATCACATCAAGAAGCCGTTGGCCGACGAAGTGTTGTTCGGTCGTCTCGAACATGGCGGCACGGTCAAGATCGGAGTCGAAGGCGAAGGTCTCAAACGTCATTTGGCGTTCGAGTATTTCCCCGCCGATCCGAGCAAGCGCGCCAAGACCAAAGAAGAACTTGAGGATGAAGAGGACGACGACGACATCGGCGAACCCGAACTGATCGAGGCCCCGGCCAAGAAGCCGGCACTCTCCGGTCCTAAAGAAAAGCGTCCCCGCGCCACCGGCACTGCCGGCGGAACCAGCTCGCGCAAGAAAGACGAATAGTCGTTTTTGCCACCACGAATGCCAACGCTGCGAGAGGCAACTCTCGCGGCGTTGGCTTTTTCGACACGGCCGCCTGCGCGGCCATACCTGAGGTTTACCGTCCACGCTCAACTATCGCTCGACGGCACCAGCCATTTTTCGGTCTGCGATCTTCCAAACGCGTTCAAGTCCGTCCGCGTACCCGGACAGCGGCGGGAACTGCAGCGCCGGCCACTCCGCAGGCCTCGTCCAGCGCAGCGCCTGATGTTCGGAACTGAGGATCGCCTCGCCGCCGACAAGATCGGCCACATGCACAACCAAAAACTGATACACGCCATCGGTGGGCCGCTGCCGCACCCAGCTCACGGTCTCCGCGCGGAGCACAACGCGAAACGTGACGCCGAGTTCTTCCGCGATCTCCCGCGCCAAAATCTCGCCGTGCGGCACCCACTCCTCGCCCACATCGATACGCCCGCCCGGCAGTTCCCAATACTCCGTGTCCGCCTCCTGCAGCAGCAACAAGCGGCCCTCCCGAAAGATTGCCGCCTTTAGCGAGACCTCGAACGTTTGAATGGCACGCGGCATCGATTGGCTTTCCAACATTGACCGCATCACCGCTCGGATAAATATGCGACGCCGGCGACGATCAGCAGCATTGCAAACACTACGGCCACAACAATGGCTCGCCTTTTGTCACGGCGCTCGCTGCGGCCATCGCCCCATGGCAGCATCGACACGACCTCGGTAAGCACGACCAGAAATGCTTCCAACGCCGAAATCATTGCTGCGCCTGCGCACGCGGCACGGTCATCACCTCGATGCGATTGCCATCGGGATCTCGGACGAAGGCGGCGTAATAGGTAACCTGGGTTGCCTGCCGCAGACCGGGTGCGCCGTCGTCGCTGCCGCCATGCGCAAGAGCTGCGGCGTGAAAACGGTCGACGGCTTCGGTGCTGCGCGCTCGCAGACACACGTGCGCACCTACATCAGGTGCAATCGGTTTCATCTGTGGCCGCGCGTTTAACCACAGTTCCGGATAGCTCGCCCCGAACGCGATCCGATCAGCCGTTTCGACCAGCCGCACCAATCCCAGTGGCGCGACCACGCGTTGATAAAATTGAGCCGACGCGGTCAGGTCGCGCACTGCGATGGAGACATGATCGATCATGTAAACATTTTCGCATCTGCCACCGTCGCGTTCAAGATACAGTGCTTGCTCGCGGCGATTCCGATGCCGATGCGCTCTGCCCGCTCAACCCAACCTGAATTCGCTTCCGACCATGCGCATTTCCGCGGGCGTGATCAGACCTTTGTGGGCGACACGGACGTGCGCCAGTTTTCCGTCCAGATTTGCGTTCCAGAAATCGAGGAATGCGTGGAGCTTTGGAAACTTCGGCGCCAGATCATAGTCCTGCCAGATATAGCTCTGCAGCAACGCGGGATAATCGGGCAGATGATAAAGGATTTCGGCGGTCGTCAGGCTGAAGCCCGCCAGCATCTGCTTGAACTGGGAATCGCCCGCTTTCGCGCATTCGGGTGGCGCTTTGTCGATGATAACGCGTCCGCTCATGATGTCCTCCGGCCAAGACGTTTCCATCGCCGGACGCCCTCTCGAGAGACATTCCTTGTACAGCCGCTGAGCGCCGACGCTTGACTATAACTGCGAACTGAGCGATTCGGCGTGGTGCCGAAGTGCCATTTTCGTGTTATTTTTCATCTTGTTAGCAGCGTATCGTCCGGACTGCTGCCAGATGTGTTCATGCTTCACAGCACATGCGCTTGACTTTCAGGTGCTCAAGCGTGAAGCCAGGGCGAACTTTGGAGATTTCAATGGACAGGTCGACCCGCACGTATCTCGATTTCGAAAAGCCGATTGCCGAGCTGGAAAGCAAAGTGGCCGAGCTGAAAACGATCGAGAACGACGACAATCACGTCACCATCGCCGACGAAATCAAAAAGCTGGAGCAAAAAGCCCGTCAAGCTTTGGTCGACACCTACGCCAAGCTGACGCCATGGCAGAAAACCCAGGTGGCGCGGCATCCGGAGCGTCCTCACGCGCTCGACTTCATCCATGGCCTGATCGACGATTTCACGCCGCTGGCCGGCGATCGCTATTTTGCCGAAGACGCCGCCATCGTCGCCGGCCTCGGCTCGTTCCGGGGGCAGTCGGTCGCCATCATCGGCCACGAAAAAGGTTCCGACACTGAAAGCCGCATCAAACATAACTTCGGCATGGCGCGCCCCGAAGGGTATCGCAAGGCCGTGCGCGTGATGGACATGGCTGATCGCTTCGGCCTGCCGGTCGTCACTTTGATCGACACGGCAGGCGCCTATCCCGGTATCGGTGCCGAGGAACGCGGCCAAGCCGAAGCTATTGCTCGTTCGACCGATCGCTGCCTCGCGCTCACCGTGCCGTTGATCACGGTTGTGATCGGCGAGGGCGGGTCCGGCGGTGCCGTGGCGATCGCCACCGCCAACCGTATCCTCATGCTCGAGCATTCGATCTACACGGTTGCCTCGCCCGAAGCGGCGGCCTCGATCCTGTGGCGTGACAATAAGCGCGCCAACGATGCCGCCAACTCCATGAAGATCACCGCGCAGGATCTCTACGCGCTCAAGATCATCGACAAGATCATCGAAGAGCCCAAGGGCGGTGCCCACCGCGACCGCGACAGCATCATCGCCCGCACCGGCGACGCCATCGCCACGGCACTCGCCGAATTCGACGGCATGAAACCCGAAGCCATCCGCCGCCTGCGCCACGACAAGTTCCTCGACATCGGGCGGAATTTGTAGGGCTGATGTCGCCTACTACCGATGAGCGAAATAAATGAGCGACTTGTAGGTTGGGTCAAGCGTTTCGGCGCGACCCAACATTACGGCAGGGAGCAAGCGATGTCGGGTCGCGCAATGGCTTGACCCAACCTACAAAACCTCACGCGGCATTACGCGACGGTCAAGCAAAAGCTCCACAGTTTAAATGACGGCTCTCACCGTCCTTCGCGCCACCAGGCTAGGGCAATCAGCGCGAGCAGACCGGCCAGCGCGGCGATGCCGGTGAACATCGGCGTCACCTTGACGCCCTTGGTGACGAACGCCTCGCGGTCCTTGAGTCCGAGCCACCCGCTGCCAGCCAACACCTGTGCATTCTGCAGCATGGAAATGCGTGGCAGATCGACTCCGGTCGTCGAAGAAAGCAGCCCGTTGCCGCGCGTCCAGAACACGCCGCCGCCACTGGCGTTCGCGATCGGCTTCATCTTTTCGTCGGTGGCGACGACTTCACTCATTTCCTTGGGGTCGTCGATACCAGCGAGCGCAACGGCGGTGAGCTGCCCAGCGGTCGACGGCGTTTGCAACTTGTAGAGTCCAGGTGTTTTGACATCCAGTGTCGAGCGCCACAGACCCGGCGTCGCTTTCTCCAGCGTGACCGTCGAGGTTTGGCCACCGGGTTCCGACAGCGTCACCGGCCGCACCGTTTCGTCCATGCTGCGACGCTCGATTGTCAACTTCAAGCCCTTGGCCGAGGCGAGCAGACGCTCCTCTTCGAGATCGGGCTCCTTCATCAGCCAATGGGCGAGGCGGCGCAGGAAATCCGTGTGCGGGCCGCCGCCGTCGTAGCCGCGAGCCCATAGCCATGCCTGATCCGAGGCCAACAAGGCGACGCGGCCTTTGCCCTTGCGATCCAAAACGAGCAACGGCTTGTCGTCGATGCCGGTCATCAAGTTGCGGCCCCGCGCGGTCTGCACATCGACTTGCCGGAACCACTGGCCCCAGGTCGGCTGCTTGGGATCGCCGGTCGCACTGGTGGAACCGGCAAGGCCGCGTGTGACGGGATGCTTGATGCCATCGGTGCTGAGGTGAGCGCGGAAGGCGCGTTCGATAACGCGACTGGTTGGCTGCGCAGGCAACACGGGCGCTAGCATGGTGTTGGCGATGCTCTGCGGCGTCGCAAAATCGTCGCCGGCGGCGATCAGCAGAGCGCCGCCGTTCTCCACGTATTTGGCGATGTTGTCGTAATAGATCGGGTTCAGAATGTTGTCGCGGTTCTGATAGCGGTCGAAGATGATGAGGTCGAAATCCTTGATGCGGTCGGAGAATAACTCGCGCGTCGGGAAGGCGATCAGCGAGAGCTGATTGATAGGCGTACCGTCCTGTTTCAGCGGTGGCCGCAAAATCGTAAAGTGCACGAGGTCGACGGCGGCGTCGGATTTCAGCAGATTGCGCCACGTGCGCTCGCCGGCGTGCGGTTCGCCGGAAACCAGCAGCACACGCAGGTTCTCGCGTACGCCCTCGGCAACCACGACGACGCGATTGTTGGCGGTGGTGAGTTCACCGGGGACCGGCTCGACTTCGAGTTCGACGATATTCTGCCCGGCGTGCGGAAACGGCATCGGGATGGTGACGGTGCGACCGATCGTGGTGCGTATCGTGTCGTCGGGTTTGCCTTCGCGCCGCACTTTCAAGGTGACGGCGCTGCTGCTGCCGCTGGGCGATTTACCGGTTTCCAGCACGCGCGCTTCGATCTCGCGGGTGGAGCCGACGATGCCGTATTTGGGCGATTTGACGATTTCCACGCGGCGGTCGAACTCACCCGGTTTGCCCGTCAACAGCGTGTGGACGGGGGCGTCGAAGCCGAGGGCGGCAACGGCTGCGGGGGCATCGTGGACCTGCCCGTCCGTCACCATGATCACACCGGCGAGCCGGTCGGTCGGTGTGTTGGCGAGCGCCCGGTTGAGGTCGGCGAACAGGTTGGTGCCGGGCGGGCCATCGCTGCCCGGCTTTGCCGACGAGACGAAGCGAACGTCGAGATTGGGGATGGCTGCGAGCTTGGTTTCAAGGTCGCGGCGGATGGCGGCTGACTGTTCCGGCCGGTCGGCGAGTGTTTGCGACGTGCTCTCGTCCATCACCACCACGGCGATGTTGGCGAGGCTCTGACGTTCTTCCTCGCGCAAGGTGGGATTGGCGATGGCGACGAGCAGCGCCGCCAGCGCAAGGCCGCGCAGCGCCCCACCCCGCGAGCGACGGTAGAGCAGGAACCCGATCATCCCTGCGGCAACGACGATGGCCGCCCAGAAAACCGGCGTCGGCAACAGCGGTGACGTGTCGATCGTCCAGTTGGTCATCATGTGGCTTTCGACGGCTGAACGTTTCGGTCGGCTCGCGCACGCGCCCAACTAAGGAGCGCACCATGAGCCGAAGGGCGGACGAGCAACTGTTCCATCTTACTGCCCCAGGCGTTCGAGCAGGGCGGGGACGTGGACTTGGTCGGCTTTGTAGTTGCCAGTGAGAGCGTACATGGCGATGTTGACGCCGGTACGGAAGGCCATTTCACGCTGGCGCTCGCCGCCGGGGATGACGGGGTAGAGCGGCTGATTACGATCGTCCAGCGCCCAGGCCGAGGCGAAGTCGTTCGATGTCACCATGATCGACGACACACCGTCGACCCGGCGGGCTTGGCGGCCCTGGCCACTATCTGCCGGGGCCTCCGCTTCTACCCACAATTGCCCATTGTCGTAACGGCCGGGGAATGTGCGAAGCAGGTAGAACGACTTGGTGAGCACGTGGGTCTCAGGCACCGGTTCGAGGCGCGGCAGATCGAGATTGCCGAGCAGGCGCTGCAGCGGCGTGCCGCCTTGGTTCTGCGGACCGAAGCCCGGTGGCAGAGCGGTACCGGCGTCGCGGGTATCGAAAATAATCATGCCGCCGTTCTTCATATAGGCGTCGATCTTGGCGAGGACCGGCTCGGGCAGCGCCTGCGCATTGGCGAGCACCGGCCAATACAGTACGGGATAGAACGTGATTTCGTCGGATGCGATGTTGATGGCGATGGGCTCGCCCGGATCGACGGCTGTTTTCGCGTTCAGAAAAGCCGCGAGGCCACGCAGACCTTGCTGGCTGGTCTGGTCGGTGGCGGCATCGCCCGACAGCACGTAACCAAAAGTGGCGTGGCTCGTGGAGGCGATGGCGCGCGCGTCGGGACCCGCAGGGACAGCGCGCGACGGACGCGGCGGCGGCAGATTGAGACCACGGTTCTGTTGCGGCGCTTGGGGATAGAACTGGGCCAGTTGAAGCGTGGTCTGCGGCCGCATCGATGTGTCGATCACCGGCAATGCATCGACCTGCAAGCTTCCGATCGTTGCGCCGGTCAATAGGAAAACTGCGAGCAGGGAGGCTTGTGCGGCAGCTTTGCGCGGGAAGGCACCGAACGCGCCGGACAGCCACAGCGTGGCGAGAATATCGATGAGCAGCAAGGCGAGCCCTAGCGTCAAGAGATGCGGCTTCAGAGGACGGGCGGAGCTGCCTTCGATCGCGCGGCGCTGGAAACCGGGAGGCAATGGCGGCAACGCTGCGAGCACGGTCTTGGCGGACAGTAGATTGAGCGATCGCGGGCTGGCTGCCGGACCATACAGACCCGGCGGATGCTCGGCTGATGATTTGGCTTCTGCCAGTTCGCGCGCGGTGATCGCCTGCGCCGTGGGCGGCGGCGGTTTCAAGATACCGTAGCCGTCGAGCACCTGGGTAGGCGCGAGCACTTCGGCGGTTTCAGCGGCGACCTGATCGGCAGTATTGCTGGTGATCGGATCGTCTGCGGTTACGTCGCCGACACCGCCGGGCTTGCCGAGAGTGGCGATGCGGCGAAGCATTTCCACGAACAGACCTGAGAGGGGCAGGTTCGACCAGTCCGAGTTGGCGGTGATGTGGAAGAGCACGAGTTGCCCCTCGCCGCGCCTGATGCTGGTGACGAGCGGCGTGCCATCTTTTAAGCGGGCGAGAATTTTGACGTCGTTGCCGAGCTTTGCCGGATCGGCCAGCACCTGCCGGTTGACCAGCACGTCGGGTTGGGCCGCCAGACCGGCGAACAGGCTGTCGTCCGTGAAAGGCGCGAGCGGCTGCGGCGTCGACCATGACAGTGCGCCGCCAAGAGTGCGGCCGCCAGCACGCAAGGCTGCAGGGATTAAATCGTCACCACCGTTTTCCAGGCGCGGGCCGGCGAAGCGGACGAGTACGCCGCCCTTGCGTACCCAGGCCGCGACCTTGTCGTGGATGTCTTTCGGCAGCACGCCGATGTCGGCGAGCGTGAGCACGGATATGTTGCGCTTGATCAAGCCACCGATGGCCGTGGACAGGTTGGCGTCCTCGTCGCGGGCGATTTCGGCGAACGGCTTCAGGGCGCGCTCGATGTAATAGAGCGGCGCAAGCAGCGGCTGCGCCTGTTCGCGGCTGGCACCCGAGAGTATGCCGACGCGATGCCACTGGGCGCGCGCGTCGAGGAGATGCACCGCACCGGCCGAGCGCTCGCCTGCGATCTCGATGCGGGCGACCTGATTGCGCAATTCAAGCGGCAGTTCGAAGCGCACGTCCGAGCGATTGCTGCCGGCGGACAGCGTAAACGGCATTTCGCCGAGTCGCTGGCCGCGCGCGCTGAGTGCATGAATCGCGCCCCGGCGTTCCACGCCGTCGGTGCGCATCACATGGGCTTCGAGACGGCCGCCTTGACCGAGGCTGGCCGCGACGCCCACAGGCTCCTGATTGACCCCGTTTTCGATGACGATGGTCGAGCCACCCTTGGCGAACGATTTAAGCCGCTCGGCGAAGGCTGCGGTTTTGCCGTCGTGATCGATACCGTCGGTCAGCCAGATGATGGAGGCGTCGGGTTGTTGGCTGAGTGTTTCGGCAAGGGCGTCGGCGGCACGGCTGCGATCGGGGGCGAAGGGTTGCGGTTCGATGGCGGCGGCGGTGGAACGGGCCTGTGCGGGCGCTTCGATCCGGAACGCCGGTGCCTTCACAGTGAAGGCCGTCGGCGCGATGACGAGCGCACGGCCCTGTGCTTCGGCCTCGGTGATGCGGCGGTCTATTTCGGCGCGGCGGTCTGACCAGCGAGCAGCCGAAGCCCAGCCGTTGTCGGCGACAAGCACGATCGGACCCTTGCCCGCGAGAGCGGTTCGTGGCGTCGGGTTCAACACCGGTTCGGCGAGCGCAAAGATGAGCGCGGCTGCGGCGAGCAGGCGCAGGGCGGTCAACCACCAGGGCGTACGGTCTGACTGCTTTTCAGTCTCGGGCAGGCCGACGAGGATGCGTGTTGCCGGAAAATGCACGCGCACCGGGGCGGGCGGGACCGCGCGCAACAGCCACCAGATCAGCGGCAACGCCACCAGCCCTGCCAGCAGCGCTGGATTGAGAAATGCAAGCCCGCCGAGGTTCATCAGGTGGCCTCATGATCGAGTGACGACAGACGATTTGCGAATGCGAGCATGTCAGGTTTTACCGAGCAAAGATTTGTCCGACGATCATGCCGACGGTCACACGCATGCCACGAATGCAAGCTCTGCCCCCCATCATCGCCGGGGCTTGAGTTATGCGATCGAGGTTATCCATCTAATTTATCCTATGCAGCGGAAGGGTGATTGAGCCTACTCAGCGGCAGTCGTCGCAGGTTTCGCGTGTGTCACGTCTTGGCCAGCGAGCCGCAGGATGAGAGCAAGAACGGGTTCGGTGGCGGGTTTGTCGGTATGGTGCACGGCGAACGACCAGCCGAGATTACGGCACAGTGTAGCCAGTTCGTCGCGGTGGGCCAGCAGGCGCGTTTGATAGGCCGCGCGCAACCCCTCGGCGCGATCGGCGATCCAGCGCTCCGAGCCTTCGATGCCCAGAAATTCGGTACGGCCCGAGTACGGCAGTGTTTCCTCGGCCGGATCGAGCACCTGGATGAGATGCCCGACGGTTCCGTTTCCGGCCAGCGAGCGCATACGCGGCGCGATCGTCTCGATGGGATCGAGAAAATCCGAGATCCAGATGGTGGAGGCGAAGCGACCGACACGCTCGTCGGGCGGCGTACTCGAAATTATGCTCGGATCCCTGAGACGGGCGGACAGCATCTCGGCGATCTTGGTGGTGGTCTTGCGAAATTGCGACGGCTGCGTCACGCCCATGACGGCGATGCGTTCTCCGGCGCGGATCAGCAGTTCGCCGAGCGCGAACATCAGCACCAGGGCGCGTTCGCGCTTGGTGGTCGCGGCGAGGTGGCTTTGAAACGCCATGGACGGCGACAGGTCCGGCCAGAGCCAGACGGTATGCGCAGTCTCCCATTCACGCTCGCGAATATAGAGATGATCGGAGCTGGCGGAGCGGCGCCAGTCGATGAGGTGTGTCGGATCACCGGCCTGCAGTTGGCGAAACTGCCAGAAGTTTTCACCCGGCCCGGAACGCCGGCGCCCGTGGACCCCATGCGCCACGGTCGACGCGATGCGCTGCGCTTCGAGCGACAGTTCCGGTACGCGATCGGCCAGGCCGTGACCGTCCGCTTCGTGGCCCAGCAGCGCCAGCCGATCCGTTGTGGCAGAGGTCGTTCCTGGCTTCGGGCGAAGCGCCATGCGGCGTTACTCCAGCGTCTTTGTCAGATTTCCGATGACGCCGGCCATCGTGGCACCTTCGGCGCGCGCCGAGAACGACAAAGCCATGCGGTGTTTCAGAACCGGGTCTGCCAGCGCCATCACGTCGTCGATCGATGGGGCGAGCCGACCGTCGAGAAGCGCCTTGGCACGAATTGCGAGCATCAGAGCTTGGCTTGCGCGAGGACCCGGACCCCAGGCGATCAGGCGATCGGTTTCCGCGCTCTGGCCAGTGCCGGGCCGGGCGGCGCGAACGAGTCTCAAAATGGCCTCGACGACCTTGTCCGGCACCGGGATCTGGCGGACGAGGCGCTGGATGGCCATCAACTCCTCCGCCGAGACGACCGCCTCGGGTTTGGCCGCTTCGACGCCCGTCGTCGAGAACAGCATCCGGCGCTCGGCGGCTATGTCGGTATAGCCGACGTCGATCTGCAGCAAAAAGCGATCCAGCTGCGCTTCCGGCAGCGGATAGGTGCCCTCTTGCTCCAGCGGGTTTTGAGTGGCGAGTACGTGGAACGGCTGCGGCAGATCGTGCCGGGCACCGGCCACCGAGACGTGATGCTCCTGCATGGCCTGCAGCAGCGCCGACTGAGTTTTGGGCGAAGCGCGGTTGATCTCGTCGGCCATCAGCAACTGGCCGAATATCGGGCCCCTGATGAAGCGGAACGAGCGGCGGCCACCTGCTGCGCCCTGCGCTTCCTCCAGAACTTCGGACCCAACGATATCGGACGGCATCAAGTCGGGCGTGAACTGAATGCGTTTGGCGTCGAGACCGAGCACCTTGCCGAAGGTTTCGACCATCAGGGTTTTGGCGGTTCCGGGGACGCCGATCAGCAGTCCGTGGCCGCCCGACAGCACTGTGACCAGCACGCGTTCGATCACATGCTCCTGACCGAACACGATCTTGCCGACGGCGGCTTTCGCGCGCGCCATCTTGGCCGCGGCAGCTTCGATGCGTGGGACGATATCGGTGGTGGTTTCGACGACGGTGCTCATGGCGGTGCTCACGACGGTATCTTTGGGGGGCGGGCTCGGTTACAGGGCGGGAAATTACGGCGCGGTCGGCGCTGGGTGATGGTACGGCAGTGTCGGGGCAAACGTGGTTAGATTATGAAGGTGACCTCAGCAAAAGTCTTATAACACAGCTTGACGCAGCGGGGATAAGTCCGATGCAATCGGTGCTGAACCGATCGCCGCACGGGGCAGGCAGGGGCTGGAGAAACCAAAACATGTCAAATTCACAGATGTCCAAGGCCACCGAACGTCTGCCGCCGATCGTGGATGCCGACATGACCGACGAGCAGCGCCAGGCGACGGAGGCATTTAATGCGGGCCGTGGCTACCCGCCGCTCGGTCCGTTCTGCGTGATGTTGCGCTCGCCCGAGGTGATGCTGCGGGCGAAAGCGATGGGCGACTATCTACGCTATCGCAACCGGTTGCCGAAGGACGTGTCTGAAATGGTCATCCTGCAGACCGCGCGCGGATGGACGCAAAGCTTCGAGTGGCTGCATCACGCACGCTTTGCGCGGGAAGCGAACCTGGACGAAGCGATTATTGCGGCGATTGCAGATGGGCGGCGACCGGTGGTCATGAGCCTGATCCAGGCCGCAGCCTACGACTTCACGGCCGAACTGCAAGCCAACAAACGTGTATCCGACGTGACGTACGCACGCGCGGTGGCCGCGTTCGGCGAGCCGGGTGTGATCGATCTGATCGGCGTCGGCGGCTACTATACGATGCTGGCGATGATGATGAACGTGGCGCGCACCAGCGTTGCACCGACCGACGAGCAACTGGTGCGCTGGCCGGAATAGCGAAAGGCATTTCGCCTTGAACGTCACCATCCTCGACGATACCTTCGATACGCTGCGCTCGCTGCCTTGCTTCGCCAAGCTGGAGGGGCACGACGTCACAGTCTGGAAAGATCATGTCCAGGACGTCGACGTGCTCTCAGAGCGGCTTCGCGACACCGAGGCGCTGGTGCTGATC
>JANYHG010000084.1 GCA_025359165.1 Hyphomicrobiaceae bacterium | reverse complement strand
CGGCAGCGAATGCCGGTCGATTTCGAGGTTCATAGCAAACCGAAATGCCAACTTGCCCGCGCATCAGCAACCGCCGAAGTGGCGCCGGCGGGATCAGTAATCGTCGATCCCTACGATATCGGTGCCATCGTCGATGGGCTGAGGAGTGTGTCGCAGGTCACGATCGATCGACGCCGAATGGGTATCGACGTCAATCGAAAACACGCGAACACCTTCAGCTTCGATCGATATATCAGTGTCATCAAACGATTGATCCACAATTGATGTCTCAAAACTTTCGGGACTGTTGACGCTTTTGAGTTCCGGGATTTTCCAAGCCATTCCGCTTTGCAATCTCAGGTCGCATCGAGCGATGCGTTAACCACTGGGTTGGTGTTCAAGGTCCCGCCAGCGCGGCTATGTGCGCTCGCGGTAGCTGATGCGCGGGCAAGTTGGCATTTCGGTTTGCTATGAACCTCGAAATCGACCGGCATTCGCTGCCGTCTGCCGCCGCCGAGCGGGGCTCATGAGCGTGTTTTGAGGGTGAAATGGCTGTCGATTACGAGAAACTGTTCGAGGGTGTCTATTGGCATCAAAAATGGGAAATCGAGAAAGGCGTCTTCACTCCAGGTCGTAACGACATCGCCTCTTTGATGGAATGGGCCCAGGTCCCCCTGGACTTGACAGGCAAGCGTGTGCTGGACATCGGTGCCTGGAATGGCTGTTTCAGTTTCGAGTGCGAACGTCGCGGTGCCTCTGAGATACTCGCAATCGGTCCAGAAAATCCGGACACTTCTGGATTACATCGTTTGAAAGCCCACCTCAATTCAAAGGTGAATTATCAATATGGCTCGATCTATGATCTGAGGCCTGAAAAAATCGGCAAGTTCGATGTAATTATCTGCTTTGGCGTGATTTATCATTTGCGTCATCCGCTGCTTGGTTTCGACATGATGCGGCGGGTCACCGCACCGGGCGGAGAACTCTTCATAGAATCGGCGGCCATTGATCGTGACGTCCGGCACAACGGACAATCGTTCGGACTCTCGGAGATAAGTCACGAGTTCGATGCGATTCCGATGCTGCAGTTTTTTCGACTGGGAGAACTTAACGCTGATCCATCGAACTGGTTTTCGATGAATAAGCCCGCACTAGAGCAATTCCTCCAGTCGTCTGGTTTCGAGCCTATTCACGTGTCGCTTTATCACGATCGGATCGCTGCCCGCGCACGCGTCATCAGCGGTAAGCCCGAATGGATGACGATTGGTACGGGTGAAGGTGTCTACTATGATATCATCACGCGACCTGTACTCGGCCGCCCCGACGTTTATTGACCGACTCGCGTCGACGTTGCATAAGGCATCGGCTTGGGGCTAGGGAGTTGTTGACGATGCCTGTCACGCGCGAGGACGTTGTCTGGTGCTATCAGACTTTTTTTGATCGGGAACCGGAGTCGGAGACACCGGTCGAGCATCATATGCGTAACACCTTCGATTGGAAGGCGTTGGTACAGGTTTTTCTGGCGTCGGCTGAATATCAGCAGAAGCGCCTCGGTTTGACACCCGAGCATTTCGTCTACGACGACAAGTCCGAAACGCAGCGCACTGCTTTGGCCATTCTGAAAATGGTTGAGCCGATGCAGGTCATCGGCTTCGATAAAATTCGGGTCGGAGGGGACGGTGACGGCGGCTACGTGATGATTGACGATTTCGGTGGCGTTGACGCGGCCTATTCACTCGGCATCAAGGACGATGTGCGATGGGACCTGGAAATAGCCAAAAAGGGCATTGAGGTTTATCAGTACGATCACACGATCGACGCTTTGCCGGCGACCCACAAAAATTTTCATTGGTTCAAAACCGGCATCTCGGCGAAACCTGCGGAAGGGTATGACAGTTTGCCCAACCTCATGGCCCTGAATGGACATGCAAAGAGCCGTAACCTGCTGCTCAAGTGTGACATCGAGGGTTACGAGTGGGATATGTTTGCCGCGATGACGCCGGCACAACTGGCCCAGTTCAGCCAGATCGTGGTCGAATTTCACGGTTTTCACGAACTTGGCAAATCCAGGTTCGCAAAAACAGTCAAGACGGCATTTGCGAACCTCGCAGTCAATCATCGACTGGTCCATGTGCACGGTAACAACAACACGCCGATGGCAATCGTCGGAAATCTGCCGATGCCGGTGACGATGGAAATGAACTTCGTCCGCCTCGTCGGAAAGACTATGGTGCCGTCGCAAGAAACGTTCCCGACCAAACTCGATACGCCGTGCTGGCCGCATCGCGCCGATTTGAGTCTCGGAACGTTCAGATTTTCCTAGAGGGCTTTAAAAGACTTGCTCGGGGCGTGGCCCGTGTTGCTCAATTTCAGGCGTATGGATCTGGCTTCGAAAGATATCGCTCGATGTAATCTGCCACACCATTTTGCAGCCCGGTCATGGGTTTTGTGTATCCGGCGGCGCGCAGTTTTTCGATGCGCGCCTCGGTGAAATATTGATAGCGTTCCCGGAGCGGCTCCGGCATTTCTATAAATGTGATGTTTTCAGGTTGGTTTGCGGCTTTGAACATGGCCCGGGCGAGGTTGACCCAGCTTTCTGCGGTTCCACTGCCGACATTGTAGAGGGCCGATGGAAACGGGTTGTCCAACATCCAGAGAATGACCGATACGCAATCTGCGACGTAGACGAAGTCGCGCTTCTGCTGCCCATCGCCATAGTCGGATCGGTACGATTTGAACAGGCGCAAGGGGTCTCCTGACGCTATCGCATCGTAGTTAAGCGCTATGACACTCCGCATCGAGCCCTTATGATACTCGTTCGGTCCGTAAACGTTGAAGAATTTGAGACCAGCCCATTTGGGCGGGACAGGTCGACGATCGCTTACAGTTCGAAGAACACGGCGGTCAAAGGCGAGTTTGCTCCAGCCGTACGGGTTGAGGGGGCGCAGGCGGCCGAGCGACACGGCGTCGAGCGTATCGTCGAACGTTTCCGCCCCATCGCCATAAGTGGCGGCTGAAGATGCGTATATGAATGGAAGCGCTAGACGCGCGCAGAATTCAAAAAGCTTAGCCGACAGCATGAAGTTAGACGCTACGATCAGGTCGCTGTCGCGTTCCGTTGTGGCGCTGACGGCACCCATGTGAATGACACCGGCGATCTCTTCCCCGTTTGCCATGAGCCATTGATCGAGGTCTGAGGGAAAAACGAAATCGAAAACGTCATGTTTTGCAACGTTCTTCCATTTATCTCCGGTGCTGAACGTGTCGCATACCGCGACCCGGTCGCCACGTGCGGCAAGCGCTGCGACGACGTTGGACCCGATAAAGCCTGTGCCACCTGTAACCAAGTACATTCAAGTCATCCCCGTTCGGCGCGGTCGTGGCGAAGTCGCGGAACCAGTACCGGCGACCATGCGATTGATGGCGTTCGTCGTCGATTGCCCAGAAACAAGCGGTGCCAGAAAAATCCTGCCGCCGTAGCTCTTGACGAATGCTCCGCCTATAACCGTCTCTTCCGTGTAGTCGGCGCCTTTGACGAGGACGTCCGGCTTGAGCCGCTGGATGAGATCGGTCGGCGTATCGGCGTCGAAAATCACAACGCCGTCGACTGGATCGAGAGAGCCCAAGACTTGCGCGCGTGAAACTTCGCCTTGGACAGGCCGCGACGGGCCCTTTAATCGCGCGACCGATGCATCCGAATTCAGTCCGACGATGAGACGATCGCATTCGGCGGCGGCGGCGCTCAACAGCGAGATGTGACCCGCGTGGACGATGTCGAAACAACCGTTCGTGAAGCCGACCGTCAGGCCGCGTAAGCGCCAACGCGTACACTGCGCGGCAGCGTCATCGGCGCTCATCAGTCGATCGTCGGAAGGTTCGTGTAGCAATGTGCCAGCAAGGGCGAGTTCGAGTTCTTCCGCCGTAACCACTGCAGTTCCGAGCTTGGCGATGGCGATGCCGGAGGCAACGTTTGCCAGTTTGACGGCATCGCGCGGCCCATAGTCCGAGGCAATCGCGCCTGCAAAAGTTGCCAGCGCAGTGTCGCCCGCACCCGACACGTCGTAGACTTCACGGACGACCGAGCGAACGTGAAACGGTGCTGCATCCGGCTCGAATAGGGACATGCCCTGCTCGGATCGGGTGAGAAGAACACGCGCGCCAGTCGCCTCTACGACACGAGTGACGGCGTCTTCGACACGGCCTTCGCGGTCGCAGACGATGCCCGTCGCCTTCTGTAGCTCGGCCAAATTCGGTTTGATGAACGTTGCGCCGCAGTAAATCGAAAAGTCCTGCCGCTTTGGATCGACGATGACCGGAATGCCGTGGATCTTGGCAATTTTAATGGTTTCTTTGATCACCCGATCCGTCAGTACGCCTTTGCCGTAGTCAGATAGGGCGACGACACGCACCTCGCCGATGTGACGGCTGACCGCTTCGAGCAATGAGTCTTCGACGGCGGTCGGAACGCTGACGGCCGATTCCTGATCGACGCGCAGCATCTGTTGCGCACCCGCCACGAAACGAGTTTTTACAGTCGTGGGGCGGTCCTCTGTCTCGACGATCGTACAGGTGACCGGAAAGGGACCACGCTCGAGCAGAAAACGAAGCGACTGGCCGTGTGCGTCGTTGCCCGCGACGCCGATCAGTACCGCCTCCAAGCCTAAAGACGAGAGATTGACGGCGACGTTGGCTGCGCCGCCCGCCATGCTCTTGGTCGAGCGGCTGGAGAGGACTGGAATTGGCGCTTCGGGCGAAATGCGACTGACTTGACCATAGACGAAGCAGTCGAGCATCACATCGCCGATCACCAGCACACGATGTCCGCGAAAACGACTCGAAACGAAAGTCGGACAGATCATCGGCATGTCCTTTCATGCAGGTCGCGCAAGGTTAACTTCAAGATTGCACGACCTGTTGGTATTCTATAAGCGTGCCACAGTTGAACTGAATTCGTAGCCGATCGCAGTGGGCGTGTCCTCTCGCCGCATTTTCGTCACCTTAAAGAGTGTTGGAAGGCAGACCGGATTCTTGACACCCGCACGTGGACACTCCGATAGTCTCATTACTCGAAAGGTGCTGCGTGAGCTTGGTGCAAGATCATCTCGAGCGCGAATTTTCTGACCATCAGCGTGTCGTGGCACACACGCTAGCTGCGGTTCAAGCCGACTTCGCGCGTCTCGTCGGCGTATCCGTAACCGCTCTCCAAGCTGGCAATAAGCTTCTCTTCTTCGGCAACGGCGGGAGCGCGGCCGACGCGCAGCATATTGCAACAGAATTAGTGGTGCGTTTTCAAAAAGATCGCCGCGCACTCGCCGCGATGGCGCTTACGACGGATAGCTCGACGCTGACCGCCATCGGCAACGACTTTGGTTTTGATCACCTCTTTTCCCGGCAAATCGAAGCATGCGTACGGTCCGGCGACGTCGCGATCGGCCTGTCGACATCAGGCAACAGCGCAAATGTGTTGCTCGGTCTTGAGCAAGCTCGAAAATTGGGTGGCATCGCTGCGGGGTTCACGGGCGGGACGGGCGGCAAAATGGCTGCGTATGCGTCACCGCTCCTGATCGTGCAATCGCAGACAACCGCGCGCATTCAGGAGCTACACATACTGCTCGGTCATGCGCTGTGCGGCGCGATCGAACGGGAGCTTGGTCTTGCAGGTTGACGCGCGCGATCAAGATCTGTCGTACGTGCAGCCGGATGGGGTCTGGTGTCGCGCAATGGCGCCGCCGACAGCAGTGCCGCGACCTTGCTTGTTTCTCGATCGCGACGGCGTCTTGATCGAGGAGCGGCATTACCTTTCGAAGCCTGAAGATGTGGCGCTTATCGACGGCGGGGGCGCCCTGATCGCTCGTGCGCGACAGCTGGGATGGGCTGTTGCGATCGTCACCAATCAATCGGGTATAGGGCGGGGCAAGTTCGACTGGCAGGCCTATGCTGCGGTCGAG
>JANYHG010000004.1 GCA_025359165.1 Hyphomicrobiaceae bacterium | reverse complement strand
GAGACGGCGGCCGCGCGACTGAAAATGATGTGCGATACGGAAGACGGCTTTGTCATCGCGGAAAAGGATCTCGAACTGCGCGGCGGTGGCGAGGTGATGGGCGCACGCCAGTCGGGCGCACCGGAATTCCGCGTCGCGGATGTCCCCAACTTCGTCGACCTGCTCGCTGCCGCCCGTGACGACGCCACACTCATTCTCAACCGCGATCCCGAGTTGAAAACCCCGCGCGGCGAAGCCCTGCGAACTCTGCTCTACCTCTTCGAATGCGACGAAGCCGTCCGCCTCTTCCGGGCGGCGTAACGCCAGTGTGCGGCCACATCGTGCGCGTGGGATTGTGCCACCGCCCCAGCCCTTCCCGGCAAGAAAGGACTGGAGCCGAAGCGGCGTCGGCGATCTTGCTCAATCCGCGATACGAATGCCGGCAGGACCGCCTTGCACTTTGATGGTGCCCGACTTGGTCAGCGCGCCCGTGCTGCCGCTGCCTACTTTCAGCACATGGATTTCTTCTTCGACCATGCACTGCGCCAGCAGCGTTTTGCTGTTGGCGCTGAACGTCAGGCCCTGACACCACTTGCCGACCGAGACGTCGCCGACCTCGGTGATCTGTTTGCCGGCGATGCGAAAGAGCTTCACGTGGCCGTTTTCGTTGAAGAACGGCGATGCTTTCGGCTTGTTCGATCCGTTCATGACACCGACCGCCATCAGCTTGCCGTCCGGCGACAACGCGATGCCCTCGGGTGTCTGTCCGACGGTGACGGTGTTGACGACGCGCGCCGGCTGCGCCTTGAGGTCGATCAGGCTGACGGTATCGGCGTCGCCGCCGCCGCGCCCGATATTGGCCACGACCGCGAACTCGCCGTTCTTGGCGATGTCGACGCCGTAAGGGCGTAACCCCGCGTTGATTTCGCGCTTGGAAAGCGTGACCTTGGCCCCGTCCACGTCAAGCAGGATCAGCTTGTTGGCGCTCTCGCCGTCGAGCGACACCAAGGCCGATTTTCCATCCGGCAAAAACGATACGGCACTGGGGCCGGACTTGTCGTTGCCAAGGTCTACCTTGCCAACCACCTCCACCTTGTTGCCAGCCACCGTCAGCACCGAAATCGTGCCCTCGCCGCGATTGGCGACGAGCGCCAACGTGCCCGCCTTGTTGAACGAAACACCGGCCGCGCCTTTGCCTACCGTCAAGGTCGCGAGTATCTTCGGTGGCATTGCGGTCGGTGCCGTGCGCTTGACTGCATCAATGATGCGCTTGCCGATCGAGGCCTTCAGCGGCGTCAGATCGATCACCGTCAGTTTGTCGTCCCACACCAGTTTGGTCGCGTCAGCCGGGTCGAATTTCTGCGCCGCCGTCACCAGCGCGATTTCTTCCTTCGGCGAGATCGCGACCGATGACGGCGGACCCACGACACTGGTCGGCGCATCGATGGTCGCCAGCACTTTCGGTGGCGATGCCTTGAGGTCGATGAAGCTGATGGTGTCCTTGCCGTCCTTGACGGCCTGCACGACACCGTCGACCAGCTTGACCTTTCCGTCGTTGGCCGAGATCGCCATTTCCGCCCAGGCCGAACCGCTGATAATCGTACACACCGATGCGCTCATGATCGCAAGTTTCAAACGCATGCCCCAAAACTCCTCTGAATGCGGGATAGTCCCGACCGACTTCATGCGCACACTCGGCGCGCCGTGCAAGAATATTAGCGCACACGGAAAGTGAACTCTCAGTTTTCGTCTTTCCGGCGCAGGCCGGAACGCACGTCATGGTCGAAATAAACCCTTTCGATGACGCCCTGTGCAGTCGGAAAGTCAAGCGCTCAGTCACGCCAAATGCGCAGACCAGTTTGACTTGTCATGGGTCCCGGCCTTCGCCGCGATGACGATAGAATAGACTGCTGCTGACACGATTGAACCGGACAGCCATAAGCATTCGATGACACCGACGAGAGCCATCGATCGGGATGCAGGGATCAATGTGACGGAGGTGAGCTGCGACACGAGTCTAGCGTTTTCCCTATGAGGACCGTATCGGATTCGTTACAGAGCAGTCAGTGCCACGCGTGCTCGATCGGAAGCTTACGATGTCCACCGCCATGCCAACCCGCATCCTCGGCGCCAGCGGCATGCGCGTGTCGCGGCTGTGCCTCGGCACGATGAACTTTGGCGATCAGACCGACGAGGCCATTGCCCGGCGGATCGTCGACCATGCCTTCGAGCAGGGCGTCAACTTCATCGACAGCGCCGATCAATATGCCAAAGGCCGCTCGGAAGAAATCGTCGGGCGCGCCATCAAGGCCAATCGCGACCGCTGGGTGCTCGCCACCAAATGCGGCAATCCTTCGGGCGCGGGCGCAAACGATGTCGGCCAATCCCGCGCGCACGTCATGCGCTGCGTCGACGCCAGTTTGAAGCGCCTCGGCACCGACTGCATCGATCTCTTCTATGTCCATTATTACGATGACGCGACGCGCTGGGAAAACGTCGTCGAGACCTACGGCGCACTCATTCGTCAGGGCAAGATCCGTGAGTGGGGAATTTCGAACGTGCGCGCCTGGCACATCGCCCACGTCAGCCATATCGCCGATCGCATGGGGGTGGCGCGGCCGGTGGCTTTGCAACCCTATTACAATCTGATGAACCGCCAGCCGGAGATCGAAGTGCTGCCGGCGGCGCGCGAATTCGGCCTTGGCGTGGTGCCATACTCGCCGGTCGCGCGCGGTATTCTCTCGGGCAAGTATCAGCTTAACGTGCTGCCTGAAGCCGGCACACGGGCCGCTCGTGCCGATCGCCGCATGATGGAGACCGAATGGCGGCCGGAGAGCTTGGAGATTGCCGAGAAACTCAATGTCCATGCGCGTTCGCGCAACGCAAGCCTCGTGCACTGGGCCGTCGCATGGGTCCTTAACAACAGCGCGATCTCAAGCTGTATCGCCGGTCCACGGACGTTCGAGCAATGGACCGATTATCTCGGGGCGCTGGCATATGCGTGGACCGCCGAAGACGAAGCGCTGGCTAATGCGCTGGTGCCGGCAGGTCACGCCTCAACCCCCGGGTATACCGATCCCAAATATCCCGTCGTGGGCCGTTTTCCGCGTACGGGTTGACCTCACACGATCAATCCGCTGACGCCTTTCACAGCGGCACTGTCGGGAAAAATCGTCGCCCCGAGAACGCCGTCGGGAATTCCGAGGTGGTCGCGCAGCACGCCCTTGAACATCGCGCGCAGATCCGTGGTCGGCTTCAGGTCGCGGTTCTCGTAGAGGTTCGCCTCGGCCAGGCCCGGCCAATCCGCGTGCACGCGACCACCCTTGATCGCGCCACCGACGAACAGCGCGCAGGTCGCAGAACCATGGTCGGTACCTGCGGTGCCGTTGACGCGCGCGGTACGGCCGAACTCCGTCACGATCAGCACGACGGTATCTTTCCACGCGTCGGGTCCAAGTCCGTCGTGCAGCGTCTGGATCGCCGCGTCGAGCCCCCCCAGACGATTGCCGAGCGTCCCCTGCAGCACGCCCTCGTTGGCGTGCGTGTCCCAACCGTTATACGATAGCGCGCCAATGCGCGGACCATCAGCGGGTTTCATGAATTTGGCGGCCATTTCGGCGGCTTCGGTGAATTCCCGGAACTGATTCGCATTGAGTCCACGCGCGCCGGCGGCGGACACCGGTTGGGCCACCGCTGTCGGTGTCGGCGCGCCGGCCACCGTCGCACTCGCGTCGGCGACGCGTACCATTTCGAGCCCGTTCGTCAGCGCTTTCGACAGCCCCGGATCGGTGTGTGCATAAAGATCCATCAGTCGCGCCACGGTACTTTCGCGCAGCGGCAGATTGTACACTTTCGGTATCCACGACAGCACTTCCGCCTTGCCGCGCATGACCAGCGGCACCACCGGCCCCAGCGACAACCCTTTCGGACTGATCTTGCCGGCCGCGGGCAAATTTGCGATCGCGCGATTGAGCCAGCCGTCGCTGGATTTGGTGACGCCGGCCATGCCGTTTTCCAGCACGTCCTGGGCGTCGAAATGCGAACGCTCGCGATAGGGCGTGTGCACGGCATGCACCACCAGCGCCTCTTTCTTGCGATACAAGCTGTGCAGGAACGGCATGTTGGGATTGAGCGCGAACATATCGTCGAGCGCCAGTCCGCCGCCGGTTTCTCCCGGTTTCGGCATGGCGATGAGTTGGCGCAACGCCGCGTAGTTCGGATCGCCGACGGGGGCTGCCAGCGACAGGCCGTCGAGACCGCCGCGCAGCACCATAGTCAGCAGTCGCGGATCGCGTGTGCCGGCGATGGCCGCGCGCGGCATGAAACTCCACAGCGCCAAACTCGCCGCGCCACCACGCAACAGTGTGCGCCGATTCAGCACTTGGTTTTCTGGGCAGGACAGCGGGTCGTGTGTCATGACGATGTCTCTCAGCGGCGTTGGAAATCGGGGCTCATGATCAAAAGTTCCAAACCCTGCTCGCGGGTTTCGGCGCGCGCGATGGCCTGCCGCGTTTCCGGGTGCATGTCGGCACCCAGCACCTGCTCGGCCAATTGGCGAGGGTCGACCGCCTTGTCGATCACGCGAGCGACCTGTTCGGCGATGCGCAGCCGTTCGTTGAGCGCGGACGGGTTGGTCCAGCCATTGTCGTCGTCGGGGAAACCTTTCGGACTGCCCGGCTGCCACAGGGGCTGACCCAGCTGATTGGCGAGCCGCAGCATCTCGCCGGCGCCTGTCGTGTAGGGCAGGCTGCGCGACAACGCGACGACGAGATCGACCGGGGGCAACAGCTTCTTGGCGTCGGCTGCCCACGCTTCATCCGCCGTTATGAGCGTGCGCGAAACCTCCGCCAGATTGCCGTCCGTATCGCGAAAACTTTTCTCGAGTTTCGCCACCAGCGTCGGCGGTGGATTGTCGGCCACGAAATGGCTCGCGAGTTTGTAGGCGATGTGTCTGGCAGTAGCTGGATGGCGGGCAAAATCTTCCAACGCTTCGAGCCCGGTCTGCATGCCGTGATTGGGATAGGTTTTACCCAGCACAGCCCAATCGCCCGGCTCGTGTCGCGGCGCGCCGTAAATGAATTTTCCCGGCACCGCGCCCGGCAACCGCTCCGCCGTGTTCAGTCCCGCCACGGTCCAGCCGGTAAGAATGCGCGCGAAGTTGGTGACGTCGGTCTGGCTGTAGCCACCGGCAACCCCGAGCGTATGCAACTCGAGAATTTCGCGGGCGAGATTTTCGTTCAGCCCTTTTTTCTGATTTTTGCCAGCGGGGCTGTTGGGGCCGAACGACAGCTGGTTGTCGAGATAGATGAGCATTGCCGGATGTTGTTCGACCGCTTTCAGCATATCGGCGAAGCGGCCGAGGACGTGCGGCCGGATCGCCTCGCGTTCGTAAGCGCCGGCCATCCCACGCACCGGTCCGCGCGCCATCACACAGAAGTGGTTCGACCAGAACATCGCCAACCGCTCCGGAAACGCCACGTCGGTCGAGGCCTGATGGCGGAACCGCACTGTCGCCTCGTCGACGAAGTTTTCGACGCGGATGCGTCCGGCCTTCTGCATCGGCGACTTGACCGACGCCTTCTGCTCCAACTCCGTCAGGGGACGTTGCGCGCGGGCTGCGGCTCGCTGCTCGGTGTTGTCCATTTTCGAATTGTTGGCGATCACCTGCTGCGCATCGGCCAGGACGCGCTCACGCGGAATGAGGCGCGCCAGCCGTTGCTGCTGCTGCGCCACCGCTGCTGCCGCGAATGTGACGTGGCTCGGTTCCAGATCCGGATCGTCGAGCAAGATCTCACTGCGCCGGTCGAACGATGCCAGCACGTATCCCCGTGGATCGGCAGCGGCTTTGGCGACATCGCCGGCGCGTGCACCCAGGCCGAAGCGGCGCAACGCAATCATGGCCAAACGTGTCGACATGGCGGTAATGCCTCTTTACGGTCGCGCCGGGTGGGGCCTGGGACGGGGAAGATGAAGACACAACGCAGTTACCCGGAGCTTTCCGTCGTCATACCATTGCAATGGCGGCGATCTCGGGGCGTCACGTCCTGCTCTGTCGCCGACAGGGCAGTAGCCAGCACATGATGTGGCTCGCCGTTCTCGTTCTGGCTCTTGTGGCAGGCACCATCGGCGGCATCGTCGGCTTCGGCTCGTCGATCATGTTGATGCCGGCGCTGGTGCTCGCTGTCGGCCCGAAGGACGCCGTGCCGATCCTCGCTATCGCCGGCCTGATGGCCAACCTCTCGCGCACGGCGGTCTGGTGGCGGGAGGTCGACTGGCGTGTGGTCGCGGCGTTTTCAGCGACGGCAATTCCGATGACGGCGCTTGGCGCGCGTACGCTGGTGGCGCTTGATGCCCGTGCCGTTCAGGTGGCGCTCGGCGTGTTCTTTCTGGCCATGATCCCGCTGCGCCGCTGGCTGCTCGCTTCCGGATTGAAGGTCGGGCTCGGCGGCATGGCCCTTGCCGGTGCGGGTATCGGGTTTCTCTCGGGGCTGGTGACGTCGATCGGGCCGATCAACACGCCATTCTTTCTCGCCTTCGGTCTGGTCAAGGGCGCGTTCGTCTCGACCGAAGCGATGGCGTCGCTGCTGATGGGGCTGACCAAATCCGGGGTCTTTCGCACCTTCGGTCTCATGCCGGGGGAGATCGCGGTGCAGGGCCTCATCGTCGGCAGCGCGTTGACCGTGGGCTCCTGGCTGTCCAAGCATTTGATGCTCAAAATAGACGTGGGCCAATTCCGTCTGCTGATGGACGCCCTTCTTCTGATCGCTGCCCTCGTCATGCTGCTGGGGGCACTTTAAAGGCTCGTTCCATGCTCCAGCCAGAGCCGGAACGAGCCTGGGGCGATCCGTTGTGCTCAACGATAGCGATGAATGCGCGTCGCGCGGCGCTCCATTTCTTC
This sequence comes from Hyphomicrobiaceae bacterium, assembly GCA_025359165.1. Taxonomy (GTDB): domain Bacteria; phylum Pseudomonadota; class Alphaproteobacteria; order Rhizobiales; family Hyphomicrobiaceae; genus JABFRJ01. The sequence continues at coordinate 18,621 of JANYHG010000004.1, read as the reverse complement.
GGTCAGACAGGCGACGTCGCGACCGCAGGCGTCGCGGCGTTTCAGAAAATCGATCTGGCTCTCTGCCACCGCTTGCTTGACACTCCCTTTGACGTGGCCATCGAGGATGATATCGGCATAGGCTTCGGTGATCTTGGCGTCGAGCACCTGTAAGCTTTGGCTTGCGCAGATGGTGCGTTCGGCAGGGTTGTGGTCGCGCTGACAATCGATGGTCTGGATGGCGGCCGCTGGCGTGTGGGCAGTCAGCGACACGGCGGCGGCGAGAGCTAAAGCGGCAATGTTGAAAGCAAGCGGGGCTGGGCGCATGGCGAGGTCTCCGGTCGATCATGGGTCGGCGGCGTGCCGCCAATACTTCGACAGTGCCGGAGGGGCCTCGGAAAGTGCAGGCCATCGACCGGATGCGGTCGGTAAAAGCCAGGAATGGCAATTGCAAGTTCGCAGCAAAAACCGGTAAGTTGGGATAGAGCCGACACGGCTGCCGAACACGTCTGTGCGGGCCATCCGCCTGCGATACCTGTGCGAATGCGAACACCCTGGGGACCCGACGTCGATGCGAACGAGTGGCGGCCGAGGCCCGACGACCCCGCAGGACAAGGCTATCGCGCTCATTCGGACCGCCATGATCGAAAAGAAAATCAATCAGGCTGAATTGGCCGATGCTGCGGACTGCCACGAGAAAACCGTTCAAAATCTTTTGGGCGGCAAGTCCGTCCGGCAGCAGACATTGTTCGATGTCTGCATGGTCCTCGGCCTGGATTACGAAGCGTTGCGTGCGACCTGGTCGGGTGAAGCGCCCGGCAGCGTGGCGGTCACCGACGAACGCGCCTCCCCAGTCACAACACCGCAGTCGGCCGGCGTCGGTGGTGCCATCGCACCGGTTTACATGGGTGCCTACACGCGCGACGGTGTCGATCACTACGTCGGTTCGTATCTGACGCTGCGCCCGGATTTCGCCCGCCCTGCCCACATCATGGCCTATCGCACGGACATCGTCTGGGAGGCGGCGTGGCCAAGCCTGACGTTCGAGGAGCGCGACCGCCCCGATCCGAGCTACGCCCATCGTGGCCGCGTCTATATTCCGGCGTCGTCGATGTACATTCATCTGGTGTCGTTGACCAAGGGCGCGATGCGCATGGTCGTCGTGTCGCAACTTGACCGGCTCGGCGTCATGCGCGGCATCATCACCACCCAGCACAAGGCGGGTGCCATGCTGATGCCCGTTTCCGCTCCTATCGTCTACGCGCAGCGGCCGAGCTTCCAAGGCTTGCAGCTGGGAGAGGTCAAGCCCGCCGATGCTGCGTTTGCGGAGTATCACGTGATCCTGCGCGAAACGATCGAGCAGGGCTACGCGCGCATGCTCACGGTTGCGGATAACGCTGCAAAATGAAATGATGGTGCCACAACGGAGCGAATCCGTGACGCGTCCGTCAGTGACAAGACTGGTGGCCATTGGGAGGAAGTGAAGCATGTCAGGTTTCAACAGACGTAAGTTCATCAAAGGCGCTGCCGCTGGCGGCGTCGGCGCAACGGCAGTCGCCTCACCCGCCATCGCGCAATCGTCGCCAGAGATCAAATGGCGCCAGACGACCAGTTGGCCAAAATCTCTCGATACCCTACACGGCGGGGCCGAGCTGATCGGCAAGCGTGTCGCCGAACTCACCGATAACAAATTTCAGATTCAAACCTTCGCGGCGGGCGAATTGGTGCCGGGTCTGCAGGTGCTCGACGCGGTCCAGAACGGCACCGTCGAATGCGGCCATACGGCGATGTATTATTATTTCGGCAAAGACGACGCGATGGTGTTCCTGTCCGGACTGCCGTTCGGCCTGAACGTTCGCCAGCAGAACGCGTGGCTGCAGTTCGGCGGCGGGCTGGAGCTGATCAACGAATTTCTGAAAACCTATAACGTCACCATGTTCGTTGGCGGCAACACGAACTGTCAGATGGGCGGCTGGTTTTCGAAGGAAATCAAAACCGTCGAAGATCTCAAGGGCTTGAAGTTCCGCATGGGCGGATTTGCCGGCAAGATCATGCAGCGGCTCGGCGTGGTGCCGCAACAGATCGCGGCTGGCGATATTTATCCGGCGCTCGAGAAAGGCACCATCGACGGTGCCGAGTGGGTCGGGCCCTACGACGACGAGAAGCTCGGCTTCGTCAAGGTCGCCAAGTTCTATCACTATCCCGGCTGGTGGGAGCCGAACTCCTCCAACGGTTTCATCGTCAACACCGAGAAGTACAACGCGCTGCCTAAGCAATATAAAGAAGCCATCGCGTCGGCCACCGCCGAGGCCAACGCCTGGGTGTCTGCCAAGTACGACAGCGTCAATCCGCAGGCGCTCAAACGTCTCGTCGGCAGCGGCGCGGTGCTTAAGCCTTTCACCCCCGAAGTCATGGACGCCTGCTGGAAAGCCGCCAACGAGCTCTATGCCGAAATCGGCGCTAAAAACCCCATGTTCAAGAAGCTTTACGACAGCCAGGTCGCCTTCCGTGGCGACGCCTATCTGTGGACGTCCGTCGCCGACTTCACCATGGACAGCTACATGATCCGCTACCGCAACGCCGGCCAGCTGTAAGCTCGAGCGCGGCGCTTTACGGCACCCCGAATGGCGTTTCTCTCGTGAGGAGCGCCATTCGGTTTTTGAGGTTTATAACGGATCGAGACATCGGTCTCGTAAGGCACAGGTTCTGACGTCGGTTTATGGTCGTCGGCGATCGCCAGTGCAGGTGAGGGAATGGACATGACAACTGTGAACCGGCGCAAATTTATTAAGGTTGCCGCAGCGGGTGGCGTCGGCGCAGCCGCCGTTGCCGCGCCCGCAGTCGCGCAGGCGCTGCCCGAAATCAAATGGCGGTTGACGACCAGCTGGCCCAAGTCGCTGGACGCATTGCACGGCGGGGCCCTGATGATCGGCCAACGCGTTGCCGAACTGACCGACAACAAATTTCAGATTCAGACCTTCGCCGCAGGCGAACTGGTGCCCGGCCTGCAGGTTCTCGACGCCGTCCAGAACGGCACTGTCGAGTGTGGGCATTCCGCCATGTATTATTACTTCGGCAAAGACGACACGTTCGTATTCGCCTCGGCATTGCCGTTCGGCCTCAACGTGCGCCAGCACAATGCCTGGCTGCAACACGGCGGCGGCATGCAGATGCTCAACGAATTCCTCAAAGGCTATAACGTCACGATGTTCCCGGCCGGCAATTCCAATTGCCAGATGGGCGGCTGGTTCTCGAAGGAGATCAAAACCGTCGACGACCTCAAGGGATTGAAGTTCCGGATGGGCGGTTTCGCCGGCAAGATCATGCAGCGGCTCGGCGTGGTGCCGCAGCAGATCGCGGCGGGCGACATCTATCCCGCGCTCGAAAAAGGCACCATCGACGGTGCCGAGTGGATCGGACCCTACGACGACGAAAAACTGGGCTTCGTCAAAGTGGCGAAATTCTATCATTACCCCGGCTGGTGGGAGCCGTCGTCGACGCTCGGCTTCATCTGCAACAACGATAAGTACAACGAGCTGCCGAAACAGTACAAAGAGGCGCTGGCGTCGGCCACGGCAGAGGTCAACGCGTGGCTCGCCAGCAAGTACGACGCCGTCAATCCGACAGCGCTCAAGCGCCTCGTCGCTTCAGGCGCGGTGCTCAAGCCGTTCCCGCCCGAGGTCATGGATGCGAGCTGGAAGGCCTCCAATGATCTCTACAAGGAAATCGGTGAAAAGAACGTCGCCTTTAAGAAGCTCTACGACAGCTACGTTGCCTTCCGCTCGGACGCCTATCTGTGGACCAGCGTCGCCGACTTCACCATGGACAGCTACATGATCCGCTACCGCAGCGCCGGCCAACTTTAATCGGCGTGTAGCGATTTCAAGGGGTTGTCACGGCGCTGCACGTTCTGCAGCGCCCTTGGCATTTGCATTTTGTTAGGATTAACAAAAAATCAACCGTTGACGTTCATAACAAGACCTTACTGCCTGCCGGAAAAAGCCATTTTTATCCGGCAGAAAGTTCAGGCTTACCCACTTGAATACGAGTGTTTGCGTAACGGGGGTCTAACGGAATGTGGTTTGGTGTTATGCGGCGCACACCGTTGCGCCGTGAAGCAACACGTACGCGTGCGCTGGCAACATTTTTGTTCGCCGCCACAGCTTTTGCGACTGTGCTACCATTGGCGATTTCGCGCGGACTTGCGCAGGATGCGCCCGAGAGCGTTCTCGACGCTCCGGCGATGCTCGGCGGTTCCAAATCGCACGCCGACACCGCGCTCGCGGGTGACAAATCCCGCACGCGTTTCGTCATCGGCCTCGAGAAGTCCGTCGAGTTCCAGGTGTTCTCGCTCGCCAATCCAAATCGCGTCATCGTCGAATTGCCTGACGCGAAGCTGCAGCTTCCGACCCTCTCCGGCACTGCTCCCGTCGGTCTGGTGCAGTCCGTTCGCGGCGGTTTGTCGGCACCTGGAAAGATGCGCGTCGTCATCGACGTGACCGGGCCCGTCATCGTCGAAAAGGCTACGATCGAAAAGGTCAAAGACGCCTCTCACGCAGCGCGTCTCGTGCTCGAAATCGTGCCTGCCGACGGCGTCGGCAAGGCTGCCTCGGCGACTGCCAAACGCCCCCTCGTGCCGGCCGCGGGTCTTGGCGCGACCGGTCTGCAACCGCCTTTACCGCGTCCCGCAGTGCGGCCCGATCAGCGTGCGCTCAATGTCTTCAAGCCGATCATCGTTATCGATCCCGGCCATGGCGGCCACGATTCCGGGGCGCAGAAGTACGGCACCGTCGAAAAAGACGTCGTGCTCGCCTTCTCGCTGCGCCTGCGCGACAAGTTGGAAGCCAGCGGCCGCTACAAGGTGCTGATGACGCGCGACAAGGATAACTTCGTCGAACTCGACGAACGCCGCGATTTCGCAGATCGCTCCAAGGCCGCGCTGTTCATTGCGGTGCACGCAGATTATGCCGGGTCAGGTGCGCGTGGTGCCACCATCTATTCGCTGCGCGACAACGTCGCCAACGAATTGCAGCGCACCGCGCGTGGCCAGATCAGCAGCGATGTGTTGTCGAGCAAAGAGCTGATTTCCGTCAAAGCCCAGAGCGACGACGACGTCAGCGCCGTCAAGGGTTTCCTGACCGCCCTCGCTATGAAAGAACTCGTCGTCAACCACGAACGCACCAAGACGTTCGCTGGCGCGGTCGTCGAGACCATGGGTGCCACCACGAACATGATGAACAACCCCGATCGCGAAGCCGGTTTCCGCGTGTTGAAAAGCGCCAAGATGCCCTCGGTGCTGATCGAACTCGCCTACGTCACCAACCGCGACGACGCCGCCAACCTCAAGTCCGACAGCTGGCGCGACAAAGTTTCCGGCTCGATCGTCACGGCCCTCGACAACTACTTCTCCCACCACGCCTCCCGCCTGCCGATGTGAGACGATCGCTTCGTCTCGCGTGGTGACCTGCCGCGTTGCATCCATGGCCAGATCCGCCTAAATCGCGGACATGACTGATATTTCGGCCCATACGCGGACCCGCACCCTCAAAAGCGTCGACGACCTGATCGCCGCCGGCTTGCTGTCGGCCGTCCCAGCTGCGGGCCTCGACGCCGTAGCCGACCGCTACGCCATCGCCGTGACGCCGGCCATGGCCGTACTGATCGACCCGACCGATACATCAGACCCCATCGCCCGCCAGTTCCTGCCGACCGTCGCCGAACTCGCCGCCACCCCCGGCGAAACCTCCGACCCCATCGGCGACGCCAAGCACGAGAAGGTGCCGGGGCTGGTGCATCGCTATCCCGACCGTGTGCTGCTCAAGCTGACACATGCCTGTCCGGTCTATTGCCGCTTCTGCTTCCGTCGCGAAATGGTCGGCCCCGGCGGCGCGCAGATGCTCGACACGCCATCGCTCGCTGCAGCGCTCGCCTACATCGCCGCCGATCCCGCCATCTTCGAAGTGATCCTGACCGGCGGCGATCCGCTCATGCTCGCGCCGCGCCGTATCGCTGAAATCTCGCAAGCGTTGGCCGCAATTCCACACGTGCAGGTGCTGCGCTGGCATAGCCGCGTGCCGGTCGTCGCGCCCGAGCGCATCACACCCGCCCTCGTCGACGCCTTGCGGGTCGAGGGCAAGGCCGTGTTCGTCGGCCTGCATACCAATCACGCCCGTGAACTGACACCAGCCGCGCGCGTCGCCATCGCGCGGCTGATCGACGGCGGCATTCCATTGCTGAGCCAGACCGTGCTGCTGGCCGGCGTCAACGATACTGCCGAAGTCATGGCCGAACTCATGCGTACGCTCGTCTCGCTGCGCATTAAGCCCTATTATCTGCACCACATGGACCAGGCACCCGGCACCGGCCACTTCCGCACCACGATTGCAGCGGGACAAGAATTGATGCGTGTGCTGCGCGGCACGCTGTCCGGTCTGGCGCAGCCGGTCTATGTGCTCGACATCGCGGGTGGGGTCGCAAAAGTGCCCATTCTGCCGAACTATCTCGAACCCGATGGTCAAGTCCGCGCGCCCGATGGCACCCTGTACCCCGACCCCGAGCGGGGCTGAGCCATGGCCCGCCTCGATGTGGCTCTGGTTGTGCGTGGCCTCGCTCCCACCCGGTCGCGCGCGCTCGATTTGATCCGGCGCGGCTTCGTCACCGTCGCAGGCGTCGTCGTCACTAAGGCCGGTCACGACGTTGCGGATATCTCCACTATCGGTCTCGCTGCAGCCGCGCCGCGCCATGTTTCGCGGGGTGCCGAAAAGCTCATCGCCGCTCTCGACCGTTTCGGTATCGATCCGACAGGATGCCACGCCGTCGACATCGGCGCGTCCACCGGAGGGTTTACCGAGGTGCTGCTTGCACGTGGCGCCACGGGTGTCACGGCGGTCGATGTGGGGCGTGCGCAATTGCACGAAACGTTGCGGGCCGATCCGCGCGTCGTCTCGCTCGAAAGCCGCGATGCACGTTCGCTTGTCGCTGCCGAATTCGCCCACCCGATTACTGCCATCACCGCCGACGTCAGTTTCATCTCGCTCGAAAAAGCGATGCCTGTGATTCTCGCGCTTGCCGCACCCGGCGCGTGGCTGGTGGCGTTGATCAAACCGCAGTTCGAGGTCGGTCGCGAAAACATCGCCAAGGGCGGCCTCGTGCGCGATCCCGCTGCGAGTGCGGTAGCAGTCGACCGTATCGCAACTTGGTTGCAACAATCCGGCTGGCGCGTGGCTGGTATCTTGCCGTCGCCGATATCAGGCGGTGACGGCAACCGCGAATTTTTGATCGGCGCGCACAAAACAGCTACACATGCGCCATGACCACATCCCCGACCGATACAACTCATTTGACCATCGCGCGCCTCGGCCGCGATGGCGACGGTGCCGTCGATACGCCGCGCGGCCCGATTTTCGTCCCCGATGGCCTTCCCGGCGAAAGCTATGTCGTGGCCAACGACGGCACTTACACGCGCAGCGGCGCTGCGTCACCCGACCGCGTGCCCCCGCCCTGCCGCCATTTTGGCATCTGCGGCGGCTGCGCAACCCAGCACATGAGCGACAGCCTTTATCGCAGCTGGAAGTCCGATCTCATCCGCTCGGGCTTCCAGACCCAGGCGATCGACATCGATCTTGCCCCGCTGTTCGTCGTGCCACCGCAATCGCGTCGCCGGGCCGCGCTGACCGCCATCGTCAGCGGCGCGCGTGTGATTCTCGGCTATCACGCCCGGCGCAGTCACACCGTCATAGATCTCGCGGAATGCCCGGTCCTCAACCCTGACATCACTGCTGCGTTGCCCGCCTTGCGCGATATTGCCCGACAGATCGCGAGCGACAGCCTCAAGCCCGGCAAGCCGGCAGAACTCCGGCTGGCAGTGGCCGCGCTGAGCGGGGGCCTCGATGTGTCCGTGCATGGCATTGGTGCGCCGCCGAGCATGCAGGCTGCCGCGCAACTTGCCATCCTCGCGCGCCGCGCAGGCCTTGCACGTCTCACGGTCGAGGACATGATCGTGTGTTCCGAGACAGACCCGCGTCTCGAAACCGAAGCCGGTGCCATCGTGCCGCCGCCCGGCGCGTTCTTTCAGGCCGCAGCCGAGGCCGAGCGCCACATGGCCGCGCTTATTACCGCCGGCATCGGTAAATCGAAACGCGTCGCCGATCTGTTCTGCGGTTCTGGCACTTTCACACTGCCGCTCGCCCGCCACGCCCGCGTTCTGGCCATCGACAGCGACAAGCCAGCCCTTGCAGCACTCGCGCAGGCCACTCGGTTTGCTACCGGCCTCAAGCCCATCCAACCGCTGCTTCGCGACCTCGCCGCAGAGCCGCTGTCGCCGCTCGAACTCGCCGATATCGACGCCGTCGTCTTCGATCCGCCGCGTGCCGGTGCGAAGGCGCAGTGCGAGATGGTGGTCAAATCCAAAGTCGATATCGTGGTCGCCGTCTCCTGCAATCCCGCGACTTTGGCCCGCGACTGCCGCATCCTCGTCGACGGTGGTTTCGCCATGGGGCAAGTGCACGGCGTCGATCAGTTCCTGTGGTCCCCGCACGTCGAGGCAGTCGTGACGCTGCGGCGCGAGAAACGGAAGCGCTGATGCACGCGAGCGATACCGGGTGGCTGTCGGCTACTGCTATGTTATAATGTCCGCCGGTCGGGGCGCACAGGCGCGCCGACGCAAACCGGAACCTATCATGGCTCGATCTTCGATGCCTCCCCGCGCCGCCGTATCGGCCACGCAAGCTCGTCGTGTCGATCCGGACGCCGATCGCAGCCACGATCATAACAGCTGCGTTGCGACCTTGCTCGATCGTGCCCGCCAGTCCTTCGACAAGCACGGATTGCGCCTCACCCCGCTCCGCCAGCGTGTGCTCGAAGAAATCGCCGCCTCGCACGACGCCATGGGCGCTTACGACGTACTCGACCGTCTGTCGCGTCGTACCGGCGAACGCGTTGCGCCGATTTCCGTCTATCGAGCCATCGACGCGTTGTTGCAGGCGGGACTGGTGCACCGTCTCGAAAGTCGCAACGCCTTTTTCGCCTGCCATGCCCCCCACTTGAACCGGCAGCGCCACATGGCGTTGGTATGTGATGCATGCGCAAAGGTCGTCGAGGTGCCCGCCGCCGACCTTTACGACAGCATCGATGCCGCCAGCGACGCCAACGGCTTTCAGCTCAAATCGGCTGTCGCCGAAGGCTCGGGGCTTTGCGCCACCTGCCGCATCCAGGAACACCCCTCATGAGCAATCCGCTGGATACCGCGCGCGCCGTGCATCAATCGCGCGGCTTCACGCACATGCACGATCATGACGACCACGATCATCACCGGGACCATGATCACCAACACGATCATTCCGGCCCGCCCCTGCCGCACCACCCCGAAGCGCTCGTCAGCGCGCGGCAGATTTCCCTTCGCAAAAGCAGCCGCACCATTCTCGACCGCGTCGACATCGACCTGTTACCCGGCGAGATCGTCACCGTGATCGGCCCAAATGGGGCCGGAAAAACCTCGCTCGTGCGTTTGTTGCTGGCGATCGAACAGCCGACGTCAGGCGCTCTGCAGCGCCAGCCCGGGCTTATCGTCGGCTACGTGCCGCAACGGTTCGACATCGACCGGGCCATTCCAATGACCGTCGAACGCTTCTTGATGCTGTCGAGTGAGATCGGTGACCCCGCCTCGCGCGCCAAAGCGCTTGCCGATGTCGGCGCACCGCAATTGGGTGATCGGCAATTCAGCGAACTATCGGGTGGCGAACTGCAACGCATTCTCATCGCGCGCGCGCTGCTGCGAAATCCGAAGCTGTTGGTTCTCGACGAACCGGTGCGCGGGGTCGATTTCGCCGGCGAGGCCGAACTCTATATGCTCATTTCCAAATTACGCACCGAACGCGGCGTCGGCGTCCTGCTGGTCAGCCACGATCTTCACGTCGTGATGGCGCAGAGCGATAAAGTCATCTGCCTCAATCGCCACGTCTGCTGCTCGGGTGTGCCGAGTTCGGTCGCCCAGCATCCGGAATACGCCCGGCTGTTTGGCCCACAAGCAGCACGCGCGCTCGGCCTCTATACCCATGTCCACGATCACAAACACGGCTTGTCGGGCGAATTCGAATCCAACCCCAACGGCGATCCCTTCGATCGTTGACAGCTGAGCCGGGTCCCGGCGGTTCATTGCCCTGCATCACCCCTTCGAGCGCGTGATGCTCTTGATGGGGCCGCGCGGACGGCCGGATTGCTCGGCGATTTTCTCATCTTGAGCCATGAAAAACGCTTCTGCTGCGGCATCGCCGTCGAGGCCGGAAACTTCAGACGCGGCAATTTTCCGGTTGGACGATTGAGCGCCGTCTTCATAGACGATGTCGAAAAACACGAACTCTACGCGGGCGGTGGGTTTCCTGCGCGCCATGGCAGCTCTCCTGATAGTGGACGACGCGCGCGTCGGTAATGCGAGTGGCCTTGCGTCATCACTGACGACGGCTCAACTCGCTCTCCATTGCGCTGCGCTCGAACGTTTCGGACTTACATTTAATGCGATATTGGTACTGACCGTCGGTTGGCGGCAGCTGCCGGATGATCTCGTAGTGCTGCGTGGTAGCCGCTAAAATGAGCCGTCCCGGTGCATAGTCGACGCGCTGTCCAACCTTGAATTTGTGGGGCATGTGAAGCACCTCCGATCAAGGTTTAGTCGTGTCTCTCTACGCGAAACTCAAATGGGCACTGTGTCGAGCTTATGCAAACAAAATGGCCCTGTCCTCGCGGACAGGGCCACAAAGCCAACCAGATACGAACCGAAGTTCGTACCGGCTCAAGCCTTCTGGATGTTGCCGACGGCAACCTTGCCCGAACGGCGATCTTCCTGCGTGTCGAACGAGACCTTGTCGCCTTCGTTCAGCATGTGGATGCCAGCGCGCTCAAGGGCAGTCGCGTGGACGAAAACGTCCTTGCTGCCGTCGTCCGGCTGGATGAAGCCGAAGCCTTTTTTGTCGTTGTAGAACTTAACGGTACCTTTGATCATGTCTTAGTCCTTGGAGTCATAAGAAGTCCGGATCGAGGCCCGCTTTACGGTGCCTGCAAGCCGGTTTTCGATTTTTCGGTGAAGCTTGATCGTGCGTATTTTCCGGGAGACCCTGTTTTCAGGAACCCAGGGTGCGCGGCGGCAAGACAACCGGATACTTTGATCCGGCCAAAATTCGATTGCGCCTTGTAGCTGTTGTGGCCCGGTTGGGCAAGGGAAATGTCACAGGCCGCTGAGCGATTTTCCGAACTACGCATCGATAACTTCCGTGGTGTTCTTGTCAGGGCTCAGCGGTTTTTGGCTTTTCGCCACGCCGCGAATGCGACTTTGGTCGCCTCCTCGGTGGCCGGATAGAGGCCGAGGATGGATTGGCCCTCCTGCACCTTTTCCGTGACGAAGTCCTCGAAGGCGGTCATGTCGACGGCCTCGTCTGCGATCTCGCTGGCGAGATGAGCCGGAATGACTACGACGCCATCGGCATCACCGACGATGATATCGCCGGGCCACACCGGCGCATCGCCGCACCCTATCGGAACGTTTATATCGAGGGCCTGATGCAACGTAAGGTTGGTTGGTGCCGATGGCCGCACGTGAAACGACGGCATTTCCAGCTTGGCGATTTCGGCGGCGTCGCGAAAACCGCCGTCGGTGACGATGCCGGCCACGCCCCGCATCATCAGGCGTGTCACCAGGATCGAGCCGGCGGAGGCGGCGCGTGCATCCTTGCGGCTATCGACCACGAACACTGCGCCAGGCGGGCAATCTTCCACCGCCTTGCGTTGGGGATGCGCGCGATCCTGAAACACCGTGATTGGATTGAGATCCTCGCGGGCTGGGATGTAGCGCAGTGTGAACGCCTCGCCGACCATCGTCGGCTTGTACGGATCGAGCGGCTGCACGCCTTGTATCATCTGATTGCGGAAGCCGCGTTTAAACAGGGCCGTGCAGATCGTGGCGGTAGACACCGTTTTTAGTTTGTCGCGCGTGTCTGCGGAAAGTTTCGACATCGGTGATCTCGCGGCTAGGCGGGAGACAGCTACGCTGGTGGCGGGGCGATCCCACGGAGTTCTGCGGCTGCCCATGCAGCTGCGTCCGCCATCAACATAATCGCCGATCCCGCCGCTGTCGCGCCTTGACTTCACCAAAACGAACACGTATTGCACGCGCCGTGATGAGCACCTGACGATCGGTGCTGACGCATTGGAATTGCGGGAGTAGCTCAGCTGGTTAGAGCGCCGCCCTGTCACGGCGGAGGCCGCGGGTTCAAGTCCCGTCTCTCGCGCCATTCCATTTCGTTTAGAGGCGGCCTCGAAGAGTAGGGGCAGTGCGCTCGTGGTGATTTGGCCGGCCGGCTTGCAGCCACGTAAAACAAGTCGCTAAAGGGCCGTGCGCGCCCGGTCAGGTGTGCTTGGTTCCTTTTGAGGCTTAGTCCTTGTGGGGATGCAGGCACTTCGAGCCGGGTTTTTTGTTGCCTGCGGCGAGGCCGTAGCGACATCGAGGAGCGCGCTGATGGCACAAGCACCCAAATTGAACTTGCCGGCTGATCTGTACGGTGCGCCCTTGGGCCTCGAAACCAACATGGTGCATGGCGGCATACTGCGCTCGCAGTTCGCCGAGACGAGCGAGGCGCTGTTCCTCACCCAGGGCTACGTCTACGACAGTCCCGAGCAGGCCGAGGAGCGCTTCAAGAGCGAATCCGGCGGGTTCATCTATTCGCGCTACGCCAACCCCACGCTCGCGATGTTTGAGGAGCGCATGAAATTGTTGGAGGGCGCGGAAGGCGCGCGCGCCACCGCGTCCGGCATGGCGGCGGTAATGTCGTCGCTGATGTGCTTTCTGAAAGCGGGCGACCATGTGGTGGCGGCGCGGGCGCTGTTCGGCTCGTGCCTCTACGTGGTCCAGGACCTGCTGCCGCGCTACGGCGTGACCTCGACGCTGGTCGATGGCCGCGACCTCGCGCAATGGAAGAAGGCGATGCAACCCAACACGCGCGCGGTGTTTTTCGAGAGCCCGTCGAACCCCTGTCTGGACTTGGTCGACATCAAAGCCGTCTCCGAGATCGCCCACGATGCCGGCGCTCTCGTTGTGGTCGACAACGTGTTCGCAACGCCGATGTATCAGTCGCCGCTCAAGCTGGGTGCCGATGTCGTCGTATATTCCACGACCAAGCACATCGACGGTCAGGGCCGTTGCCTCGGTGGCGTCGTGCTTAGCTCGGAAAAGTACATCAAGGAACAGTTGCATCCCTTCTACAAGCACACCGGCGTCGGTATGAGCCCGTTCAATGCCTGGGTGATGCTGAAAGGATTGGAAACCCTCGGGTTGCGCGTGCGCGCGCAGGCGCAGACGGCGCTGCAGGTGGCGGACGCGTTGGCCGGCTTGAAAAACCAAGGCGTGCAGAGAGTCATTTTCCCGGGCCGCGCAGATCATCCGCAGGCCGAGCTGGCGAAGCGTCAGATGTCCGGCGGGAGCACGCTGGTGGCATTCGAGTTGGCGGGCGGCAAAACGGCCGCCTTCAAGTTCCTGAACGCGCTCAAAATCATCAAGCTTTCTAACAACTTGGGTGATGCGAAAAGCCTCATTACGCATCCGGCGACGACGACCCATCAGCGCTTGAAACCGGAAGAGAAGGCTATCCTCGGGATCAGCGATGGCCTTGTGCGGTTGTCGGTCGGGCTCGAAACACCAGCAGACCTCATTTCCGACGTCAGCAACGCCGTGCGCGCGGCCATCAGTTGAAGTGAGCCGTAACGTGCGGCGCACATTGACACGTTGCGGTCGCCGGGCCGGCTCGGCAAGAGTTTCGAATGCTGGCAATCGTCCGGCATTCAGTTGGCTCGAGGACCGGTCATGAGCTTTGCTCTGTTAATGTTCGTCGTTGCGGCTGCGTTGTTTCTCGCACCCATCATGATGTTCTGGCTGTGGATGGGGCTGTCGCTTACTCTGTGGACGGTCTGGTTGCGCGGTCTGATGACGTTGTGGACGTGGCCGCTAGCGTTCGCGGCGGCCTTCGTGACAGGGCTGATGTTCATCGGTCTCCTCGTTTTAGCCCCGACCGGACTTCTGTCCTGGACGATTTTTTCGCTGATTGTTTTCTGGGCGCTGCCGATCGGGGTTGGCATCTGGATGGCAAAGCGCTATCCGCTGCAGAGGAATTCGGAGCGGGGCCGATGATTGCGCGATGCGGCCCAACGCCCTCGATATCGAATGAGTGTACGGTGGGGCCTGTGGCCTTACTTGCAGAGGGATGTTCTCGATGACAGGTTTTCTTCGATGATTGGCTTGGGCCACTACCTCACCGTCGCCGCGATGCTGTTCACGCTCGGGATCTTCGGCATTTTCCTGAACCGCAAGAACGTCATCGTGATCTTGATGTCGGTCGAACTGATGTTGCTCGCCGTCAACATCAATCTCGTCGCGTTCTCGTCGTTCCTCGGTGACCTCGCGGGGCAGGTGTTCGCGCTGTTCGTGCTGACGGTCGCCGCTGGTGAAGCCGCCATCGGACTCGCCATCGTCGTGGTCTACTTCCGCAACCGCGGCTCCATCGCTGTCGAAGATATCAATATGATGAAGGGGTAAGGGCAGCGGGCATGAGGCAGCGGGCAACAGGCTCGATGCGGTGTCCCGCTCCTAGCTTTTCTCGTTGCCCGTTGCCTGCTGCCAGCCGCCCGGAATAATTCATGACCACCGCCGCACTCCTCATCGTCTTCCTGCCGCTGCTCGGCGCGCTCATCGCCGGCTTTTTCGGGCGGGTGCTTGGCGAGCGACCAAGTGAAGTCCTCACCACCGGTCTGTTGCTCCTTGCGGCGGCTCTGTCGTGGTGGGTATTCGTTCAGGTCGGCCTCGGTCATGCCGTGTTCAAGGTGCCGGTTATGCGCTGGATCACATCGGGTGATCTCGATGTCGCCTGGACGCTGCGCGTCGATACGTTGACAGCAGTCATGCTCGTCGTCGTCACGACGGTGTCCAGCCTCGTCCACCTTTATTCCATCGGTTACATGCACGAGGACGACAGTCGCCAGCGTTTCTTCGCCTATCTGTCGCTGTTCACGTTCGCGATGCTGATGCTGGTGACATCGGACAACCTGCTGCAGATGTTCTTCGGCTGGGAGGGGGTCGGGCTCGCCTCATATCTGTTGATCGGCTTCTGGTACAAGAAACCGTCCGCGAACGCTGCCGCCATCAAGGCGTTCGTCGTCAACCGTGTCGGCGACTTCGGGTTTGCGCTTGGCATCTTCGGGCTGTTCGCGGTCGTCCACTCGATCAGTCTCGATCAGATTTTCGCGGCGGTTCCGGCGCTAGCAGGCAAGCCGTTCGAGTTCCTAGGTTATCAGGTCGATACGCTGACCTGTATCGCGTTGCTGTTGTTCATGGGGGCCATGGGCAAGAGTGCGCAGTTCCTGCTGCACACCTGGCTGCCTGACGCGATGGAAGGTCCGACACCCGTTTCGGCGCTCATTCACGCCGCTACCATGGTGACCGCCGGTGTATTCATGGTCGCGCGCCTGTCGCCGATCTTCGAACTCGCGCCGGAAGCGCTGAAGGTCGTCACGGCCGTCGGCGCGTTGACCGCGTTTTTTGCCGCGACCGTCGGCCTCGTTCAGAACGACATTAAGCGCGTCATCGCCTACTCTACGTGTTCGCAGCTCGGATATATGTTCGTGGCGTGCGGCGTCGGCGCATACTCGGCTGGTATCTTCCATCTGTTCACGCACGCCTTCTTCAAGGCGCTGTTGTTCCTCGGTGCAGGCTCGGTCATTCACGCGATGCACCACGAGCAAGACATGCGGAACATGGGCGGCCTCGCCAAGATCATTCCCAAGACCTGGGCAATGATGCTGATTGGCACGCTCGCACTGACCGGCGTCGGCATTCCGCACTTCGTCGGCTTCGCTGGGTTCCATTCCAAGGACGCCATCATCGAAGCCGCGTACGCTGCCCACACCCCAGGCAACTACGCTTTCTGGGCATTGGTGACCGCTGCCTTCATGACCAGCTTCTATTCCTGGCGTCTGATGTTCATGACGTTCCATCAGCCGGCGCGCTGGGGTGACGCTGCAGGGGCGGACCACGCCGGTGCGCACGACGCGCCTGGGCACGACGACCACGCCCACGATCACACCCACGATCACACGCCGCACGAGTCGCCACTCGTGATGTTGGTTCCGCTGTATGTTTTGGCGACCGGCGCAGTTCTGGCCGGTATCGT
This sequence comes from Hyphomicrobiaceae bacterium, assembly GCA_025359165.1. GTDB lineage: Bacteria > Pseudomonadota > Alphaproteobacteria > Rhizobiales > Hyphomicrobiaceae > JABFRJ01. Next base: position 2,437 of record JANYHG010000004.1, on the reverse strand, counting down.
GTTCTCGAAAATGTTCATCGGCACTGAAACAGCTCGCGGCATGATGGATCCGCACAAGGATTTCTGGGGCGCGGCGATCTTCGAGGGTGCCAACAATCACATTCTGCACGCCATGCACGAAATACCGCACTGGGTCGGCTTCGCGCCGTTCGTCGCCATGTTGGCCGGGTTCGCGCTGGCATATGTCTATTATATCCAATCGCCGCACCTGCCGGCAGCCACCGCCAAAGCATTCCGCCCGCTCTACTTGTTCTTCCTGAACAAGTGGTACATCGACGAACTCTACGATTTCCTGTTCGTTCGGCCCGCCTTCGCTCTTGGTCGGCTGCTGTGGAAGGCTGGCGACGGCGCGATAATCGACGGCACCATCGACGGCACTGCGTCCACCGTCGGCTGGTTTACGGGCAAGGCTGTCCGCCTGCAGACCGGTTATGTCTACAACTATGCCTTCGTGATGCTGATCGGCGTCGCTGCCATTCTCACGTACATGATTGCCGGGGGCATCGGCCGATGAGCGTCGCCAACATTCCTATTCTGTCGTTCGTCACGTTCCTGCCGTTGCTGGGGGCGATCTTCATCGCCTTCCTGCACAACGACGCCAAGGGCAACGCCCGCTGGATCGCGCTGTGGACAACGCTGATCACGTTTCTGATCTCGATCCCGATCTGGACCGGCTTCGACAAGGCCAACGCGGGCTTTCAATTCGTCGAAAGTGCAGCGTGGCTTGGCCCGATCAAGTATAAAATGGGCGTAGATGGCATCTCGATGCTGTTCGTCTTGCTCACCACGTTCCTGATGCCGATCTGCATCCTCGCCAGCTGGGAAAGCGTCGAGGAGCGCGTCAAGGAATACATGATCGCGTTTCTCGTGCTGGAAACGCTGATGCTCGGCGTCTTCTGCGCGCTCGATCTGTTCCTGTTCTACTTGTTCTTCGAAGCCGTGCTGATCCCGATGTTCCTGATCATCGGCATCTGGGGTGGCAAGCGCCGGATCTATGCCAGCTTCAAATTTTTTCTCTACACGCTGCTCGGCTCGGTGCTGATGCTGCTCGCCATGCTGTCGATGTATTCGATCGGCGGCACATCCGACATTCCGACGCTGATGACCACCAAATTCCCCGTCAATTTGCAGAGCTGGCTGTGGCTGGCGTTCCTCGCCTCGTTCGCAGTGAAGATGCCGATGTGGCCGGTACATACATGGTTGCCCGACGCGCACGTCGAGGCACCTACGGCAGGCTCGGTGATCCTCGCGGCTATTCTGCTCAAGATGGGCGGCTACGGGTTCCTCCGGTTCTCGCTGCCGATGCTCCCGGTCGCCAGCCACGACTTCGCGCCGTTGATATTTGCACTATCAGTGATCGCCATCATCTATACCTCGCTCGTCGCGCTGGCCCAGGAAGACGTGAAAAAGTTGATCGCCTACTCGTCGGTGGCGCACATGGGCTATGTCACCATGGGCATCTTTACGTTCACGGTGCAGGGCATCGACGGTGCCATCTTCCAGATGCTCAGCCACGGCATCGTCTCGGCGGCTCTATTCCTGTGTGTCGGCGTCGTCTACGACCGCATGCACACACGCGAGATCGCCGCTTACGGCGGACTCGTCAGCCGTATGCCGTTGTACGCCTTCACGTTCATGGTATTCACGATGGCCAACGTCGGGCTGCCCGGCACGTCCGGTTTCGTCGGTGAATTCCTCACGCTGCTCGGCGCGTTCCAGGCCAACACCTGGGTCGCCTTCTTCGCCACCTTCGGCGTCATCCTGTCGGCTGGCTACGCGCTTTATCTGTACCGACGAATGATTTTTGGCGAGTTGGTCAAGCCGTCGTTGCAGACCATCACCGACATGGGGCCGCGCGAGATCGCCATCATGGCCCCGTTGCTCGCGCTCACCATCCTGTTCGGGGTCTATCCCGCGCCGATTCTCGACGTCACGCGCGCTTCGGTAAAGAGTCTCGTCGCTCAGTATCAGACCGCCATCAAGACGGCGGCGATCAAGCCTTGATCGTCGGTCGAGGGCAGCGATACAACATTTTTGATCCGGCGTGACGATCGATCAAGGTGCCACTCGGTCTGCCGATCCGGTGTGCGCCGATATCCGTCTTGCACTTGCGAAGGCGTCTGATTACGGCTATTGCGCCGCATCCGGTTGGACGTCTCGTCGGGACCGCCCAGCTACGTCTAGCCGACATCAGTCGACCAAACTCAGCCGACATCAGAGGTGTGCCCATGGGCAAAGCTAAATTCGAACGCAACAAGCCGCATTGCAACATCGGCACCATCGGCCACGTCGACCACGGCAAGACGTCGCTGACGGCTGCGATCACCAAGGTGCTGGCCAAGACCGGCGGCGCCACGTTCACCGCCTATGACATGATCGACAAGGCTCCCGAGGAGCGCGAGCGCGGCATCACCATTTCGACGGCGCACGTCGAATA
>JANYHG010000229.1 GCA_025359165.1 Hyphomicrobiaceae bacterium | reverse complement strand
ATCCGCGGCCACGTCAGCCGGGGCACCGGCATCCTGAACAATGAACTCTATGCAGGCCGGATCGTTTGGAACCGGCAGCGCTACATCAAGGACCCCAGTACCGGCCGCCGCGTGTCGCGTCCGAATCCGCCGCTTGAATGGGTGACTGTTGACGTGCCGGAGCTTCGGATCGTCGACGACAATCTCTGGCAGAGTGCGCGCCGCCATCAGGCGGCACTCGCAAAAGTGTTCGAGGCAACGACCAAAGGCGTTCATGAGGCGCGCGCCAAGGCCCGCAGCAATCTGCGTCGTCCCAGCTATCTGCTGTCTGGCCTTTTGATCTGTGGCTGCTGCGGCGGCAAATACGGCCTCGTGGTCGGCGACCGTTACGGCTGCCTCAATCGCAATCGGCGCAACACGTGCGAGAACGGACGCACGATCCGGCGCGCTGTAATCGAACAGCGAGCGCTGACCGGGCTCAAGGAGAAGTTGGTGTCCGCCGACGCCGTCGCGGAAGCTGTGCGCGCCTATCACGAGGCCATGAACCGCGACAAACAGGAGCAGCGCGCCCAATCGAGCGCCGGCCGGCACACGCTCGCCAAAATCGAGAGAACGATCAAGAGTATCATGACTGCCATCGAAGACGGCATGTACCAACCGTCGATGAAAGCCCGCATGGATGAACTGGAACGGCAAAAGGCGGAGATCACCGCGCGGATCGCCGTCGAGGTGCCGTCACTGCCCGACGTCAATCCCAACATCGCGGAAATCTACCGGCACAAGGTCCAGCATTTGAGCGTTGCGCTGGACGATCAGACGACGGCGCAAGAGGCCACGACCGCAATTCGCTCATTGATCGGCGAGATCGTGCTTACACCCGGTGACAAGCGCGGCGAGGTTCACGCGACCTTACGCGGTGAGCTGATGAGCATCCTCGATTTCGCCGCCGGCCAGCACGACAAACGCGCCAACGTGCAGCGAGTTATAACAGCGGTGGCTTCCAGCCCCCGCAACCAACATAGTGCGCAACGGGTTGAAGCTGTTCGCTCGATCATGTGCCTGGAGATAAAAGCCTGAGACTCGGTCGTCGCTGCTTTTGAGCGGCACCGCATTGCGATAACTTATCGTCGATGTGACTATTTTCGGCCTTACGGCGACACAGCGGGGGCAATTCTGGGCCCGCCGACGCAAGTTCGATGCCTGTCGCGATTGCATCGCCGCCAAAATGGGTCGGCGTCTCATTGAGACAGATCCAGGTAGAAACGCCAGCGCGCGTTCTCTTGCCTTGATTGCGCATTTCACGACACATCAACTGTGGATAACTTCCGCCACAATCGACCACTTCAGCCGCGCTTCTTCACCCGCCGCGCAACAATTTCCGCGATGAAATCTGAGTGGAAACTGAAGTAGTTTTTCTGGCCTTGGCCGGTGCGGTTCAGGCCCGTCGTTTTGACGATCAAACTGCATGACACAAGCGCATCCACGTGACGGCTTAACGTCCTGGGATTGTGTCCAAATACACCTGCTACCGTCTCCGCCGTCAGCTCCTCGCCGCTGATGTAGAGGTGGAAGAACACCATCAACAATCCAAGGTAGGTTTGCCGGTTCGCCGGGAAGTCATCGAAGGCGCGCGTTTTGACGATCCGCGCCAGCCCGATGGAGAGGCAGGATTCGGCATCCGCGGCCGTGAGCAGCGGGGGTTGTGCGGATCGACTAGGAAATTTACTACTCATCACATCGATTCTGGGTTGGGTCATGACGCAGCGGAGGGGTGGGATGAAGTCATATCAACAACGCGATCTTGGTGTTTCTGCGGCGGGTTACGTGGGGAACGTTGAGGTCGTTTCTGCACTTTACAATGCCGCACCCGATCGGCAGCAATTTACGGGGTCTGTTTGCGGGCGCAAGGGCCGTGCAGTTGAAAGCTGGGGGAAATCCCCATGCCATTAGACCCCGCCTTCGTGGCTGTGGCGCAACGGTGCGCGCCCACAGTACCCGCAGATCTGTTGGCCGCCGTTGTGAGCATCCAAAGCAATTTCAGCCCGCTGATGGTGCGGGTGGATGCACGGATGATGCCGGCGGCAGCCAGCGCCGGTGAAGCCGTCTCGATCGCCATCGAGCACATCGACCAAAGCGCCCGCGTCCAGTTGGGCTTCGCTGGTCTCGAAGAAACCACCTTGCGCGGCGTCGGTCTCGGGTTGGTCGATGCCTTCGATGGCTGTCAAAACCTGCGCGCGCTCGGGCAAATCCTCGAAGGTGACGCACCCGGCCCTGCCACGAACGGTCCAGCGAACCCCGATGCCGAGCGCGTCATGCTGCAACGGCTGATCAAAACCGGTGCGGTGACTGGCGATCCGCGCACGTATGTCGCCCGTGTCGAGGGCGCACGCACCGCGCTGGCGCCAACGGTTCAGTCGCTCGTGGCGGAAACGGCCAAGCGCCGCGCGACTGCCACATCGACCAACCGGCCTGTGTCGGTCGCGTCAGCGCCTGCCGCCCCCATACCAGCCGCGCCACCCGCGGTCCCCGAACTTGTAACGCCACGCACTGCGCCGCCAACAGCACCCGCTTGGGACGTCTACGGCAGCGCGCGCGGGGCGGGAGTGATGGTTTTCACGCGTCTCCCACAATCAAAGGACATCCCATGACACGTATGCAGCCCACCGTTCCGTTGGCCCTCATAGGCCTTGCGATCCTCAGCGCCACACCGGCGCACGCCGATATCGCCTCAACTATCACGAGCCTGACGACCACCTATCTCACTGGCGCCCTGTTCCATGCCATCGCCGTGATCATGATAATCATGATCGGCATCGGCTGGATGTTCGGCCAGATCGAGATGCGGAAGGCCGCCATGCTGGTGGTTGGCATCGGCGTCGTTACATCCGCTCAGGCTATCGCCACAGCGTTGGTTGGCACCTGATGGCAGACAATACCGAGCGGCTCGACGAGAGCGTTTTGTTTCTGGCGTGTACACGCCCGGCATTTGTCATGGGCGTGCCCATGGAGGCCATGGGGGTCAACGTGATCGTGACCAGCATTATTCAAACCCTCATGGGGCCTGCCTACGCGCTGCTCGGTGTTGTCATCCACGTGCTGTTCCGGGCCATCGTTCGGCATGATCACAATGCGTTTTCTGTTCTATTTGCGTGGTTCAACACGATGGGGCTGTCTCGCAACACGCCGTTCTGGGGCGGGTTCTCGCTGACACCCACCCCGGTGGTCCGCACATTCGACGACAAGGAATTCGGCAATGGTTGATCACAAAATGTCGTCTGGGGTCGAGTTGAAGGCCACGCTCAGAGCCCGCGAGCTGATGCCGGACGCCTTCATTCCCTATCAACGCTATGCCAACGATAGCACCGTTGTGCTGCGCTCTGGCGCACTCATGACCACCATTGCACTGGAGGGCGTGGCGTTCGAAACTGCGGATACCGCTGCGATCAACCATCTCTCGCGGCAGCTGAACATTCTCTATCGCAACATCTGCGATGAGCGGCTGGCGGTCTGGAGTCACATCATCCGGCGCCGCTCAAACGCATACCCCGGCGGCACTTTCCGCAGTGCGTTTGCCAGGGATCTCGACGCTAAATACCGCGACCGGATGATCGGGCATGAGCAATTCGTCAATGACCTCTTTATCACGCTGGTCTGGGTGCCCAGCCAAGCCGCTGGTGAAACCGTCGGTGCGATCCTCAAAAAGTTCAAAGCCGCCCGCGGCACAAGCGCCGAAGTGGACGCTGCTGATCTGAAGCGCCTCGGTGACAAAGTATCCGAGTGCGTGGCCGGCCTTGGGGCCTATGGCCCCCGTGTTCTCAAGCTCTATGCGTACGACGGCCTGGTGTTTGCCGAGCCCAGCGAACTTCTGCACCGGCTGGTTGGCGGCCGCCTCGAACGCGTGCCGCTGACAGATGGACCGGTCTCCTCGGCGATCTATAC
>JANYHG010000208.1 GCA_025359165.1 Hyphomicrobiaceae bacterium | reverse complement strand
GCGTCAATGCACCCTGTAGCAAACCTCAAATGCAACGAAATCTGGTGATTGTCCAAGTTGTTGGGGCCGTAATCGGTGGGATGACGCGTCTGCTTCTACGACGCAAGTGCTGGACGAGGTGGGAAGCACTCGCAGTGACGGAACTGCCTCAAGGATCGAAAGTTGCCCGCGATGCATGATACGCAGCCGACTATCGCTGTACTTCAGACACAAAGATTGTTGCCTGTAGCGAGTTAGTCTTTCTTCACTCAAACGCCGAGGGATCTTGCGATGAGCGAAATAGGAAGCATCAGGCCCGGCGTGGCCAAAAACGATCCTGCAAGCGTTTATCGGTCACCCCTTGATATCGTCAACGAGGTGATGCTGACGCGAGGCGAAAAGATCGGCACTCTCGAACGGTGGCGCCAGTCAGTCATGCAGCAGATGGCGGCAACCGACGATGGTATGCGTACCGAGGGGGTCGCCGACACGTTGGCTGCAACCCTCGGCGATATCGGCAAGGCGATCGCCATTTTGAAAGCGTCCGTTGTCGACGAGGTGTGACTGGCTTCAGCTATAGCGTGGACGGCTCAAATCTCAGACCTTGCGGGCTTCGCTGACGGCGGCGAGCAGCGACCGTTGAATGCTTTGATTTCCAACGCAAATACTGCCTTTGGTCAGCATATCCTGGCCACCGGTGAGGTCGGAGACAATGCCGCCGGCTTCGCGGATCATGATGCTGCCGGCAGCAATGTCCCAAGCGCCGAGGTTGCGCTCCCAGTAGCCGTCGAAGCGTCCGGCAGCGGTCCAGGCAAGATCGAGGCACGCGGAACCGGTGCGGCGGATGCCCGCGCAAAGCTTCATGGCCTCCTCGATTTCGTCCAGGAAGATGTTGTGGCCACCGCGTCCGCGATGGGGAATGCCAGTTGACAGCAGCGAGTCTTCGAGGCTGCGGCGGGCGGCAACGCGGATGCGACGGTCGCGTCCGCTCCGGTCCGCGAGAAACGCGCCCTTGCCCTTTTCAGCCATGAACATCTCGTCCATGACCGGGTTGTAGATCAGGCCGGCGACGATCTGGCCCTCGCGCTCCAGGGCAATGGCGACGGCAAACAGCGGATTGCCGTGCAGAAAGTTGGTTGTGCCATCGAGCGGGTCAACAATCCAGCGATGCGTTTTATCGACACCCGCAACCTCGCCGCGCTCTTCCATCAGAAACCCGTAGCCGGGACGGGCATGCGAGAGTTCGTCGAATACGATCTGCTCGGCCCGCAAATCGGCCGCCGACACGAAGTTGGCGGGACCCTTGATCGACACCTGCAGATTTTCGACCTCGCCAAAATCGCGCGCCAAACTTTTGCCCGCCTTACGGGCTGCAGCCATCATGACAGTCATCAGCGGTGAGGCGGCCATGCTGGCCTCCATGATTGGGCGCCCCAGGTAACCCAGGCAGCGCGTGTCGGTGATCTCAAAGAGCGGAAGAGAGTGTTAGCCGCTCGCCGCGCGGCAGGCAATGCGACACGCAAAGCCTTAACAGATCTGACGAATTATCGGTGGACCCAAGACGTGGCAGTGCTGACCGATACCAGACGCAAGTGGGAACGATTGTAGCGCGACAGGGTTCATGATGCGCATTGCACACCGCGCCTCAGGTTCACGGTCGGCACTGCACTCAAGGAGGACTTCTGTGGGAAAAGTTATATTTACGTCGATCGTGTTGGCAAGTGCTGCCATCTCGACTTCGGCTTCAGCCACGCCCGTCGGGCTCGGCTCTGGCGTGACGCTTGCGCCCATCGTGGAAAACGTACGGGCCGATTGCTCATGGGTGAACGGCGGCTGGTTTTATCGAAACGGCAGCCGCTTCGTTGTCTGCCGCCCAAACAACCCGGGTCGTGGTTATAGCTGGCACCGCGAGGGCAATCGTTTCGGGTGGTACAATTCGAGCCGCCGCGAATGGCATCATCGCAACTGGTAAGTAGTGACGTTTAGGACAACGGATAGTCGGACCTTCTACAGGTCCGACTATTTACCGAGATGGTGGCAAAGCATAGGTGGCGATCGCGTGGGCGACCATTGTGTCGCTGCCGACGGAATACATTTCGACCTCGCCGATAACCAATTTTTTTCCGACTTTGACCAACTCGACCTCCGCAACGAGATCTCCCAAACTGGGACGCGAGAGAAAATTGATGTTCAGATTTGTCGTTACAGCTTGCGTCGCCGCTTCTCCTGCGGTCGCTAAGATTGCGACGTAAAGCGCCAAGTCCGCCAACTGGAACATGCTGGGACCTGACAATGTTTTGCCGGGACGCAGGTTTTTGTCGTGTGCGATCATTCGCATGCGAGCGGCGCGGTGGCCCGCAGCCTCGATTGTGAAAACGCGCCCTCCGACGTGAATCTGCGGAAATTGCTCATCGATCAAACGATTTATTTCGTCTATCGACATGACGCCCGGCGGAAAAGGGGCGATGTCTGCGTTATGACGGGTGTGCATAAGCGGCGGCGTCTCACTTTGGTCATTTGTAACTTCTAGGCCGCCTACATATCTTCGCAGGTAGATATCTGACAAGGAGCACGGCGAATGCGACAGACAACGACACTACTCGCGCGATTTAAGTCACTTGGGATCGCAGCGATGACGATCTCGGCGCTGGCCCTGAGCACGCCTGCTTTTTCGCAGTCGCCGCCGACGGACGTGATCAAACAGGTGAAACTGAGCGAACCGCAGATCAAGGGCTTCATCGCCGCGCAAGCGGACATGGCCAAGATCAGCGAGAAGATGCAAGGCGCCGCGTCGGACAAGCCGGATCCCAAAATTCAGGCAGAACTCGAGACGATCGCCAAAAACAACGGCTTCAAGGACTTCGGTGAGTATGACGACGTCGCGGCCAACATTTCGATCGTGATGGCAGGCATCGATCCACAGAGCGGCAATTTCACCGATCCGATCGCCTCGATAAAGAAAGAGATCGACGATGTGACAGCGGACAAGACGCTGCAGGAGAAGGACAAGACGCAGATGTTGTCGGAGCTGAACGAAGCTTTGAAGACGACACAGCCGATCCAGTTTCCGGAGAATGTGGAGCTGGTGAAAAAGAACAGGGCAGAATTGGAGAAGGTGCTCCAGTAAGCGGCGGTTTGAACGTGACGGACATCAGCGGTCCACTGGTAATTGAGAGCGTCGGTGCGGTTTGCGTGCTGACGCTTTCGCATTCGCCGTCGCGCAATGCGCTGTCGGAAGCAATGCTGGCGGCATTGTTGACGGCGATAGACGACGTTGCGTCGCGGGACGATGTAAAGGTCATCGTATTGGCTGCGCATGGGCCAGCATTCTGTTCAGGGCATGATCTCAAGCAGTTGACGACGCGGCGCAGCGATCCCGACAACGGTCGCGCGTACTACGCCGCCGTGATGACACGCTGCGCCGAACTGATGCAGGCGATCGTACGCTGTCCGAAACCTGTCATTGCGGCGTTGGAAGGTGTGGCGACTGCTGCGGGCTGTCAGCTGGTGGCGACGTGCGATTTGGCCGTCGCAGGCGGGGATGCAAAATTCGCGACGCCGGGGGTGAATATCGGGCTGTTCTGTTCGACCCCGATGGTTGCGTTGACCCGCAATTTGTCACGTAAGCGAGCGATGGAAATGTTGTTGCTGGGCGAGCAGATGGACGCGCGCGCCGCGCTCGACTTCGGTCTCGTCAATCGCGTCGTGACTGCGGGGCGCGCGCGGACGGAAGCACTCGAAATGGCCGAGGCGATCGCTTCGAAGTCGGCGGTGACGGTGGCGATCGGCAAGCGGGCGTTTTACGCGCAGATCGAGATGCCGTTGGCGGATGCCTATGCGCACGCCGCCGACGTAATGGTGCGCAACATGATCGAACGCGACGCCGTCGAGGGGATCGGTGCCTTCATAGAGAAGCGCCCGCCGCAGTGGGAGAAGTGATCGTTTGCGGCCCTCGATTAGCCGCCATGCAAGATCGACATCTTTCAGCCGGCGCCGGGAATGTTCCGGTCGAAGCCGACGTAAACCTCGAATTCGCCAGGGCGGGCGCCCTCGGGTACCGCGAATGTCACCTCGCGCACAGCAGAGAAGTAGCCGATCGGCTTGTCGAGAGCGATAGGTACTTCGATACGAACCGCCTCCTGCGCGACGCGCTCGCGTTTGGCATCGGTAACGAAGACGGTCAGCGGCAGTTGGACGTTACCGGTCTTACCCTTGGGGCCTAGCAGCACCTTGCCAGAGAAGCCGTATTTGATGGTAATACGATTACCATCCTGACGGCATTCGCGCGCGGTTTTTGTGATCTCGCCCCGATGCAGGACGCCCAGACCGTCGCCGGTGCGGCCCTGCTCATAGATGGTGACTTGGCCGTCGCGGCTCCAGACAGAGAACCGCGGACAACCGCCTGCGATATCGGCGGCAGCACCAGAATTCGGCTGGTCGGCTTTGGCCGCCGTCAAAAGCGTCTCGTCAGTCACGCCGCCAGTTTCGACTTTCGATGTTTTTGAAGAACCGAACATCGAGCCGCCGAACCCCGACGTCAACGACGACATGCCGCAACCACCGACGGCACCCGCGACCAGCACGCTAGCCACGACGGCGGTTGCGCTTCCTGCGCGTCGTCGCAACGACATCACGGGCGCGCTGCGGCCGGCATCCGACGATAGGTCGTTTTGGATCACAGGTTCATCCCAACACTTGCCCGTCTTGCACACGTCTCAATTGCGCATGTCCGGTGGTCAAACTACCAGGCAGACGCTCGCACCCGCAGCACGCACGCAGTTCGATCGTTACCAGTCGCCGCGCGTCAGGCGTTCGGGACGACACTGTCATCCGGTCCGCACTCACATGATTCGGCTTGCCCCACGCATTCTCTATCATTCTTCGTCGGCCATGGCCAAGCCAACGTTCCGGATCATGAACTGATCCTTGCAGGCGTAAATCACTTGCGCCAGACCGCAGGCTCACCCAATACCTGTTCACGCTACCTGTTCGCTACGTCTTTCACACTCTCACACAAACTGATCAGAGCTGCCGCCATGCCGTCCGCCCCAGCAAGCTCCAACGTCTCGAATGCCGCGCCAGCGCCCCCGCAGATGCACATCCTTCTGGCGGCACCGCGCGGATTTTGTGCGGGTGTCGACAGAGCCATCAAGATCGTCGATCTGGCCCTACAGAAGTACGGTGCGCCGGTCTACGTGCGACACGAGATTGTTCATAACCGGCACGTTGTTGACGAACTTAAGGCAAAGGGTGCCATATTCGTCGAGGAACTGAGCGAAATTCCACCGGGCGACCGGCCTGTGATCTTTTCGGCACATGGCGTACCCAAGGCTGTTCCCGCAGATGCCGCAGCGCGAAAGATGTTCTTTTTAGACGCGACTTGTCCGCTGGTGTCGAAAGTCCACGTCGAGGCCGAACGGCAACATGCCGAAGGACGCGCGATCATTCTGGTGGGACATGCCGGACATCCGGAAGTGATCGGCACGATGGGGCAACTGCCTATCGGTGCCGTGGTATTGGTGGAAACTGTCGAGGACGTGGCCAAGCTGGTTCCAGATGATCCGCAGCGGCTGGCATACGTCACGCAAACCACGCTGTCGGTCGACGATACCGCGGCCATCGTCGCAGCCCTTCGCGACCGATTTCCTGCGATCCTCGGGCCGCATAAGGAAGACATTTGCTACGCTACGACCAATCGCCAGGACGCGGTCAAGGCCATCGTGGCGCGCGCGGAGCGGATGATCGTGGTGGGGTCGCCCAACAGTTCCAATTCGCTGAGGCTGGTCGAAGTCGCGACGCGGGCCGGGTGCCAGGGCGTATTGGTGCAGCGGGCGAGCGAGATCGCGTGGCCGATGTTCGAGGGGGTGCGAACGATCGGTATCACGGCGGGCGCGTCGGCCCCGGAAGAGCTGGTGCAGGAAGTGGTGTCGGCATTTCGGGCGCGCTTCGATGTGACGGTCGAAGACGTGGTGACGCGGACAGAACGTGTCGCGTTCAATGTGCCGCGCGAACTACGCATGCCCACCCCACCCGCCGCATCGTGAGCTGACATCATGGCTGTCTACACCGAAGTCGCCGACGATGAACTTGCGTCGTTCATCGCAAGTTATGGGCTTGGGGCCGTGCTCTCCTGCAAAGGTGTCGCTGAGGGCGTCGAAAACACCAACTACATGGTGGATACCGAAGCCGGGCGCTACTTTTTAACGCTGTTCGAGAAGCGCACGTCGCCTGAGGATCTGCCGTTCTTTCTCGGATTGATGGAGCATTTGGCGGAACGCGGGATCACCTGTCCGCTGCCGGTGCACACGCAGGATGGCCGAGTGCTCGGAACGCTGGCCGGACGTCCAGCGGTGCTGATCACGTTTCTCACCGGCGTTTGGCATCGTCGCCCGCAGGCGATCCATTGCGCCGGCGTGGGGCGCGCGCTGGCGGGGATGCATTTGGCCGCGGGCGATTTCAAGCTGACGCGCAGGAATGGGTTGGGGCTTGCCGACTGGCGCCCCCTGTACGACCGGTTCGCGGTCTCGGCCGACGACATCGCGCCGGGTTTGGCCGTCACGATCGCGCGCGAACTGGATTTTCTGGAGACGACATGGCCGCGCGGACTGCCTGACGGGGTGATCCATGCCGACCTGTTCGCGGACAATGTCTTCTTTCTCGGTGATACGCTCTCAGGATTGATCGATTTCTATTTCGCCTGCAACGACGCGCTCGCCTACGACGTCGCGATCTGCATCAATGCCTGGGCCTTCGACGAAACGCACCGGTTCGATCCCGAGCGCTGCAAAGCGCTGCTCGACGGCTATCGATCGGTGCGGCCGCTGAACGATGCCGAGGTCACGGCATTGCCGGTGCTGGCGCGCGGCAGTGCACTGCGCTTTCTGTTGACGCGCGCGTTCGATTGGATCAACACGCCGGCCGGCGCGCTGGTGCAACGCAAGGATCCGGGCGAGTACCTCGCCAAGCTGCAGTTCCACCAATCCGTGGCCAATGCCAAAACCTACGGGATCTAAAACCGATGCCAGCTACCGATCCCACACCGCTCCCTGACGTCATCGTGTTCACCGACGGCGCGTGCTCGGGCAATCCTGGCCCGGGTGGATGGGGGGCCATTCTGGTATCGGGTCCGCATCGGAAGGAATTGTCTGGCGGCGAGAAGCTGACGACAAACAACCGTATGGAACTGCTCGCCGCAATAAGTGCGCTCGAGGCGTTGAAACAGCCGAGCGCGGTGGTGCTCACCACCGACAGTAACTATGTCAAGGACGGGATCAGCAAGTGGATCCACGGCTGGAAGCGCAACGGCTGGCTGACAGCCGACAAGAAGCCCGTCAAAAATTCCGAATTGTGGCAACGGCTTGAAAGTGCGCAGCATCGACACAAGGTGCAGTGGAAATGGATCAAGGGTCATGCGGGGCATACCGAAAACGAACGCGCGGACGAGTTGGCGCGCACCGGCATGGCACCGTTCAAGAAAAAAACATCCGCTTGATGCCGACTATCGGAACCCGCGCTACCTCGGGCGGTTGAAGTTAAGTTGCATGGCAGCAATGCCACAGTCGTCAGGCCGCAGTGGGTGCCTGCCGACAGTGACGAACGCGGATCGCGGTCGTATTATTGGCGCTTTTCAACGAATTAACTGGTGCATTCGGGGCAGCGTCGGCAACTCGAGCGGCTGTTGACGGCTGATGTGAGGGCTATCGGACAAATTCGGGCGAGCGTATAAGCGCCCGCCGTCAACCCGGTGTTTCTATCGATTTGACGCCGTCTTCCGCCTGTCAGAATAAAAAGCGAGGTGCCAGGCATGGCACAAGTCTATGCGCCTGCTTCCATGACACCCGATAGCAGCGGCGCTCATGGCAATGCGAAGCTCGGCGGGCTGATCCTCGGTTGTATCGGCGTTGTCTACGGCGATATCGGGACCAGTCCGTTGTACGCCATCAAGCAGGCGGCGACAGCTGTGCAATCCGACGGGCACGGCGGGGCTGACGGTATGCTCGGCATGTTGTCGATGATCGTCTGGTGCCTGATGCTGATCGTGACGATCAAGTATGTGCTCATTCTGCTCCGCGCCGACAACAGGGGCGAGGGTGGCACATTTGCTCTGATGGCACTGGCGCAAAGCGCCGCACCGGCCAGCACGCGACTGTTTCTGGCGCTCGGCATGGCGGGAGCGGCGTTCTTCTATGGCGATGCCGTGATAACGCCGGCCATGTCAGTGCTCTCGGCGGTAGAGGGTCTGGACCTCATCGATGCGCGGTTCAAAACCTGGGTGTTGCCGATCTCGATGGTCATATTAGTCGGGCTGTTCTGGGTGCAATCTCACGGCACCGAACGGATGGCGAAATATTTCGGACCAATCATGGTTCTTTGGTTTGCGGTGCTGACGGTCGGCGGCCTCGCGCATCTCGGCGATGACATACGCGTTCTGCAGGCGTTCAACCCGCTGCTGGGTGTGCGTTACGTGCTAGCGCATGGAATCGGGGGCCTCGAAGTTATGGGCCTGGTGTTCCTGGCCGTTACCGGTGCTGAAGCGTTGTACGCCGATCTCGGGCATTTCGGACGGCGGCCCATTCAGCTGGCTTGGATGTTTCTGGTATTTCCGGCGTTGCTGATCAACTACTTCGGGCAGGTGGCGATGCTGCTAGCCGACCCCACGACGATCGATAATCCATTCTATAAACTGTATCCGAGCTGGGCGCTGGTGCCGATGCTGATCCTGGCAACGATGGCAACGATCATCGCCAGCCAAGCGGTCATTACAGGCGCTTATTCGGTGACGCGTTCGGCGGTGCAGCTCGGACTGCTGCCGCGCCTCGAAATCCGTCACACATCAGAATCGGTCGCTGGACAGATATATCTGCCGAGGGTCAATTCGCTACTGCTTATCGGCGTTCTCGTCGTCACCCTGGCGTTCCGCAATTCTGACAGCCTGGGCGCTGCCTATGGTGTGTCGGTCACCGCAACAATGGTGATCTCGACAATTTTGGCATTCTTCGTCATCTGGCGCAGTTGGAAATGGCCATTGTGGAAAGTGGCTATGGTCATGGTGCCGCTGCTGCTCGTCGAACAGGCATTCTTTGTCGCCAACATGCTGAAGGTGTTCCAAGGGGGGTGGTTGCCCCTGATGATCGCGGCCGTCGGTTGCTTCATCATGATGACGTGGCTGATGGGCAGTAAAGCCTTGACCAAAGTAACACGCGCCAACGAGGCCGATCTGGCGTGGCTGATTCGTAAGCTGGAAGCCAAGCCGCCGCACAAGGTGCCGGGAACGGCGGTATTCCTCACGAGCGATCCAATGCACGCGCCGACGTCGCTGATGCACAATCTGAAGCACAATCGCGTCCTGCACGAGCGAAACATCATCTTGAACATCCGCACCGTCGAGACACCGCGCGTGCCTCGGCACGAGCGGGTGACCGTCGAGAAGGTGTCCGACCATTTCACGCGCGTCATCGCACGCTATGGTTTCATGGAAACGCCGAGCGTGCCGAAGATCCTCGAACACTGCCGGCGCAAGGATCTGAATATCGAAATCAATCAGGCGTCGTTTTTCCTGTCGCGCCGCTCGTTGAAACCGACGGAGAAGTCGGATCTGTTCGGGCCGCAGGAGCGACTGTTCATCGGGCTCGCGGCGACAGCTGCCGACGCAACGGAATATTTCCGCATTCCGTCGGACCGGGTGGTGGAAGTGGGGACACAGGTGCTGGTTTGAGGATCAGGTGCTGGCGGATATCACGCGGCGCTGCGTGCCACGGTACCAACTCGCCATGATTTCCATGGCGATCGCTGCAAGGGCGGCGACACCGGAGAGCAAAGCGATGGCGACCGGCATGCCGAAGCGCTGCTCGGCCACGGCAAAGAGGGCCGGCGCCGTGGCGTTGACGATCAACACGGGAACGGCAAGTTTGCCGAGCACCTCCCCGTAACCGGACGGGCCGAACAGGCTCAGCGGCACGGCTCCCCGCACGATCGTCGCGAGGCCATTGGCGGCACCGAACAGCAACACGAACAGCGTCGCTGCCAGCCACCCGGACCCGCCCAGCAACAACACCAGAAACGACAACGGCATCAGCGCAATCGTCAGGCGACCGAGACTGATGGCATGCAGATTGCGGCCGAACACCAGATCGACGAAGCGGGCGAGGGTCTGGGCGATACCCTTCGCGGACGCCAAGGCTACGGCGAAGCGAGGATCGAGGCCACCTGCCGCCAACACAGGGACAAGGTGTGCTGCCATGGCACCCGTCACGAAAGCGCTGGTGGCCATGACGACGCTGAACAGCACCATGGCCCAGGTGCGATGCGAACCCTGGAGCGGTGGCGACGCCGAAAGCAGGACTGCAGGGTCTGAGGCTGGGGCTGTGGCATTCGCACCCGCGCGTTGCGGCTGGGGCCTGAGGCCGAACCAGTGCAACGGCAGACAGACGAACAAATTGAGCGCGGCGAAAACCAGGAGCGTTACGCGCCAGCCATAGAGAAAATCCAGTGCTGCGCCTGCCGGCCAAAGAAGGGTGGATGCGACACCACCGAACAGGGTGAGCAGGGAAATGGCGCGGCGGCCGCGTGCGGGGGACAGCTTCACGAGGCTGGCGAACGCCGCATCGTAAAGCGTCAGCCGCATAGCCACACCGACCAGCACCCACACCGCCAGATAGGCGATGGGCGTGTGCACCTGAGACAGCAGTGCCAGTCCGAGTGCTGCGAGCACCGAACCCGAGCACATCACCACGCGGCCGCCACGGCGGTCCAACCAACGACCGACGGGCATAGATACGGCACCCGAGGCGAGTAAACCAACCGTCAGGCCGCCATAGACGAGAGCCTGGCTCCAACCCGTGTCCTGAGCAATGGGTTTGCCGAGTACACCGAGCGCATACAGGGTCGTGCCCCAGGCGATGATCTGCGTGAAGCCCAGCGCGACGATGGCCTGATTGACCGGATCGGCGACCGCCGTGAGGGTGCGCTGAAAAAAGCTGGAATGGAGCACGGTTGCGTTGCGGGTCATGCAGGGCTCATGGCTGTCCAGTTCGATGCGCGGGAGTTTGGACCGACGTGCCGATGATAGGAAGGGAAGTTTCGCACCGGGGGACGGCCGATACTTCAGTTGCGGTGGCAGCATGTCCGCGTAACGGAATTGCGTTCGCGGCGGCATGGCGCTACGACCCGGGCATGAGCACCGATCGCCCCCGTCGTCCACATGGCCGCCCACCGCAACGCTATGGCAAATCCCGTCCAGCTGGCGATCGGCCAGATGCGCGCGAGAAGCAGGCTCCGCCCCGCTGGATGGGCGGCGACGCCGACGCAGATGGCGTAGTGCTGATCTATGGCGTGCATCCGGTGGAAGCGGCGCTGGCCAATCCGGCACGCAAGATCGGCAAGTTGTATCTAACCGAGAATGCCGAGAACCGCATGCAGGCGGCGCTCACCGCGCGTGGCGTGACGGCGGAACGGGTGACGCCGCGCGATCTCGACAATCGCCTCGGTGCCGATACGGTGCATCAAGGTATGCTGCTGGAAACGGAACCGCTAATCGAGTTGCCAATGAACGCGCTGGCGCGCACAGCCAGGGGCCGCCCGTTGATCGTACTCGACCAGGTAACGGACCCGCACAATGTCGGTGCCATCTTGCGCTCGGCGGCGGTGTTCGGGGCCGCGGGCGTGGTGATGACGCGGCGGAATTCGCCACCGCTGGCGGGTACGCTGGCGAAGTCGGCGTCGGGCGCGTTGGAACTCATTCCGGTGGCGCGGGTGCAAAATCTGGCGCGGAGCCTTGAGGATTTGAAAGCTGCCGGCTGCACTGTGATCGGACTCGACGGCGAAGGTAGTGAAACGCTCGACGAGACGGCGTGGCCAGAGCAGCCGGTGTTCGTGCTGGGTGCAGAAGGCAAAGGGCTCCGGCAGCTGACCCGCGAGACCTGCAGTCGCGTCTGCCGCATCGCCACCGATGGACAGTTGGCGAGCCTCAACGTCTCGAACGCCGCCGCGGTGGCGCTGCATTTGGCGCACATTCGTCGGGTTAAAGGCGGCTGACAGGCCGCAGCGGTACGCAGCAGGCTGCAGAGGCGATTGCTTCGTTTGAGCCGGTCCGGTCGGCCCGATAGCGGCACCAGATGGATAGACCGCGCGGCGGAAACGCGGCAGCTCGATGGTTACTGCACCGTGATCCGGATGGCTGATCGTGCTTGCGCATCCGGCTTGGGAGCCGCGTCGGGAACGGCAGCGCTATCGCCAGTGCGCCTGGAAACCTTGCTGCGACCTTTGCCGTCGTTACTGGCGTTGCTGTCGCGCAGACCCCAGTTGCGATTGAGGAACGCCCGGTAATCTCCGAGTTCGGTGAAGCGCTGCTTCTCGAAATCGTGGTTGATCCCATCGACACTCTTGGCCGTTGTGGCGCAGATTCCGATCAGCGTTTCCTGCCCCTTGTCGCGGAGCCGAAACTGGTAGGGTGCCTTTTCATTGGGCACGCGCACATCGCGTCCAGGCTCAATGAAATTAGCGGGCTCGAATTCGTTGGGGTAGAGCACCGTGCCGCGCCCGCGTGCATCCACCGTCAAGACGGTCAGGTAACAGCCGGCATTGGTCCGCGCGGTCAGGGTCAGCAAATCGCCACTCTGGAATGTCGGGCGTTCAACCTTGAGTACGAGCCGCATCAACGGCGCCACCTCGACAGACGGCGCAATTGCCGGCACCGCAACGCCCGCCGACGCTGCCGCGCGCAGGCCTCGACGGACAGCCAACTCCGGCATCATCGCATCGACCTCGCCGCGCGGCACCGCACCAAACCCGAGACGCTCGATGACATCGACCAGCGTGGCGCTGGCGCCGCGACCGAGTTCGTTCAGCGTTTTGGGATCCACATCGACCAGGTCGGCAAACTCGGCCACCGACACGTCGCGGCGATAGCGGGCGGCGAGCGCCGGCAGGGCCTCCAAGCCCGCCACGCGCCGGGCCGGGTCGACACCAGCCGCCGCTGCCGCGCGTAGAAAGCGCGTGTGATCCTCGTCGATGCGGCGCTGCAGGTCAGCAGGCTCCGAATGCAGCGCCAGCAACCGTTCGCGCGCCTCTTTCGACAGTGTCGGCTCGGCCTGCAACCGGGCTTTCAAATCGTCGGTTCGACCGCGGGCCAATGCGATCCCACCCGCGCTGTGACAGCCCACGCAGGAATGGCCGACGGTTACTTTCGACGACGGATGGCTGTCGTCCTTGAGCATGGACAGGGGCAGATCGGCGACGCGTGCGCCGGCAGGATTCGCTGCAAAAAACGCCGGAAATCCATTCGGCAAATCGAAATGCATCAGCGTCGCGTCGGCTTGCACGAAGGGTTGCGGCCGTGCCGGTCCACTGGCAACGGTCGCGTTGGCGGCCACCGTCAGATCGAACATATCCGGGCGACCGGCGGTCGGCGCAAACTCCGACGACAGCCACGCCGACCCATTCGCGAAGACACGCCGTTCGATCTGGCGGTTGCCGCGTGCCACTTGCGATGTGCGAATACCGATACGATCGGCCGCGCCACGCTTTTGGTTAGAGAGATCCAACTTCAGGCTCGCCAGCATCCCCGGCAGGGTGTCCGGCAATCCCAGCAGGTCGTAATACAGTGGTGCCCGCAGCGCCGTGTCAGCCAACCAATCAGCAGAGACCAGCGGTGTCTCGGTCGCGGTCGCCTTGCGCGTCTTGTCATCGAACGGAACAAACACGGCGGCCGGCGCACGCTGCGCCAGCCCGTCCCAAGTCGCAGCCGTCCAGCCGATCGCTACGAGATCGATTTCGAGCAGCACGCCGTCAGGCCCGAATGCACGCGGCTTCATCGGTTCCAGCGCCGTCGACAGCATATTCAGAAGTTGGGCCACCGCCTGTCGCGCGCCCTCCATGTCGTCAATAGATGCGCAACCGTTGTAGAGCGGTGCCAGCGAGATGAACCGCGTTGTCGCCGCCCGTTTGGCATCAAGTGCAAGCACCGTCCTGGCGACCGCGTCGGCGACTGCGGCACCCGTCAGACGCTGGCGATCGCCACAGCCGCCGACGGGCGGTAATTGATCGATCCATTCGCGCACGCTGGCGAGTTCCGTGGCAGTCACCTCGGCGGACACGGGTTCGCCCGGCATTTCGACCGGCATCGCGCGGCTTTGTATGCTGGTATACAACGGCGACGCATCAGGGTTGCCGGGAGTTACCAGTGCCGGGTTGCGTGCGAGGGTGTCGAGATCGAGAATATTTGCTAGCCCGCCTGCAGGCTGTTTTGCCGCTGCTTTCAACTTACCGGCCTGATGGCACCCCGCGCATGCCTGGTCGAATACACCGTAGGCCTTCGCGGCGACCGGCTCGGACGGCTGAGGCGGTACGACGTCCTGGGCACGGGCGGCGCTCGTCAGGCTGCCAGCCACGAACCCGCACAGCAGCAGCAGCGCGATTACATCGAGTGCCATCACCGACGAGGCGGTCGACACGGCTGCCATAACGATGCGGCACCGCGGCGCGACAAGCCTTGTCGTTACGAACCGCACCTGTGACACAACCCGCACTTGCAACTCGACTCCGTCTGGTGACTCGTTCCGTCGACGGCCAAAGATCGACTCCGCCTCGATTGACGGCGCGCAGACTTAAGCACTCCGTCACCTCCTGAGTAAGTCTAGCGGCTCGATCGAGGCAGCACCAGCCACCTTCCCTTTGGCCTCTCGGCCTGCAGGCGAAAGTCGCCGCACTGTGACTTATCCGTGCGCGCGGAGATTCAGCTGCGGGTCGACAGTTGCCCCTTTACCGCACCCCATAGGATCTGGTCTGTTGCGGTCAGACGAACGCAGTTAACTCGGAACCCACAGCAATGCGCCACGGCGGCCAAATTCTCGTCGACCAACTCGTAGTCAACGGCGCGGAATGCGCGTTCACGGTGCCGGGCGAAAGCTTCCTTGCCGCCCTCGACGGCTTGCACGGCGCGAAGATCAAGACCGTCGTCTGCCGCCAGGAAGGCGGTGCGTCGATGATGGCGGAAGCTTGGGGGAAAATGACTGGCAAACCCGGCCTCTGCTTCGTCACCCGCGGGCCGGGCCTCGCCAACGCGATGGCTGGACTGCACATCGCCCAGCAAGACAGCACGCCGATGATTTTGTTTCTGGGGCTTCCCGCCGCCGAGACCGAAGATCGCGAGGCCTTCCAGGA
The DNA here is from genome assembly GCA_025359165.1 of Hyphomicrobiaceae bacterium. Lineage (GTDB taxonomy): Bacteria > Pseudomonadota > Alphaproteobacteria > Rhizobiales > Hyphomicrobiaceae > JABFRJ01. The sequence goes on along the minus strand of JANYHG010000208.1, from coordinate 8,317 downwards.
GATCGAGACCAAGAGCCTGCTCGGCAGCTTCGTCAAATGGAGCGCCGTCATCCGCGATACGAGACGTATCCCGGAGTATGTCAGCCGGGCCTATCATGCCGCGCTATCAGGACGTCCCGGCCCCGTCGTGCTGGGACTGCCCGAAGACATGCTTTCGGCCGAAGCCGATGTCGCCGACGGCAAAACGGCCGAAGTCGCGCACGGCGCACCGTCAGGGCAGGCCATGTCGGCGCTAGGAGCCGCGCTCGCCAAGGCCGAACGCCCGTTGATGATCGTCGGCGGTCCCGGCTGGTCGAGCGAAATCGCGCGTACCATCGAAGGCTTCGCCGACAAGCTGTCGATCCCGGTCGCGTCGGCGTTCCGCTATCAGGACTATATCGACAATCGCCATCGCTGCTACGTCGGCTGCGCCGGCATCGGCATCGATGCGAAGCTCGGCGCAGCGATCAAGGCGGCGGATCTACTTCTCGTCGTTGGCGCGCGGCTCGGCGAAATGACCACGTCGGCCTATACGTTGCTCGACATCCCCAATCCCAGACAGATGCTCGCGCACGTGCATCCAAGCCCCGACGAACTCGGCTCGGTTTATCGCGCCGACATCCCGATCGCCTCGAACGCGACGGCGTTCGCCGAGGCTCTGCGTGGGTTGAACATCCAGCCCAAAGCGGCTTGGGGCAAGCACACCGCCGACTTGCGTGCCGCCTGCGTCGCCGCCTGGAAACCGCTGCCGACGCCCGGCAGCGTGCAACTCGAGCAGGTCATGCGGCACTGCTCGGAGACGTTGCCGCATGACGCCATCGTTACCAACGGTGCCGGCAATTACGCGGCCTTCTTGCACCGCTATTTCGAATACAAGAACTATCGTTCAGGCCTCGCCCCCACTTCGGGCAGCATGGGCTACGGACTGCCAGCGGCCATCGCCGCCAAACTGGCCAGCCCCAAGCAGACCGTCGTCAACTTCGCGGGCGACGGCTGCTTCATGATGACGTGTCAGGAACTCGCCACCGCCATGCTGTACGATCTGCCTATCGTCACGGTGCTGGTCAATAACGGCATGTACGGTACCATTCGCATGCATCAGGAACGCGAGTATCCAACGCGCATTTCTGGCACTCAATTGCGCAATCCAGACTTCGCAGCCTTCGCGCGGAGTTTCGGTGCGCACGGCGAAACCGTTACGCGGACCGAAGAGTTCGGACCCGCGCTCGAGCGGGCCCTGGCCAGCGGTGTCGCCGCCATCATCGAAGTCAAAACCGAACCGGAAGCCATCTCCGTCAAGCAGACGATCACGCAGCTACGCGCGGCAGCGAAACCGGCAAAGTAGATCGCAGCGGGATAATCGGCGTCGATCATTCCCGCTCTGTGCATAGCCTTGGTAGTCGGTTTTTGGAGGGTAACGATGCGGTCATTTTGTATTGCTGGGCTGGCGGCACTGTGGATCGGCACTACCTGCCAGACGGCGGAGGCGGCGACCACGCTAGAGCAAGTCAAAGCGCGCGGCATGATCAATTGCGGCACGTCGCAGGGCGTGCCGGGATATTCCGCGCCGGACGACAAAGGCAAGTGGACGGGGTTCGATACCGATTTCTGCCGCGCCCTCGCAGCGGCCATTTTCGACGACCCGGAAAAAGCCCGCTATGTGCCGCTTTCGTCGAAGGACCGCCTGCTGGCGCTGCAATCAGGTGAAATCGACGTTCTAGCGCGCACGACGACGTGGTCGTCCAGCCGCGACACGACGCTCGGCGTGCAGTTCACGGCGGTGAACTTTTTCGACGGGCAGGGCTTCATGGTGCGTAAATCGCTCGGGGTCAAAAGCGCCAAGGAGCTGGCGGGTGCAACGGTGTGTGTCGGGCAGGGCACCACCAACGAACTGAACCTCGCCGACTTCACGCGGACCAGCGGCGTCAAGATCAACATCCTGACCTTCTCGGACCCGCCAGAAACCAACAAAGCTTACGATACAGGCCGCTGTGACGTGATCACCACCGACAGATCGCAACTTGTCGCCAACCGCCTTACATACGCGAAGCCCGACGACCACGTCCTGTTGCCGGAAACGATTTCCAAGGAGCCGCTCGGTCCGTGGGTGCGCAAAAATGACGACCAGTGGTTCACGCTCGTGCGCTGGACCGTGTTCGCCATGCTGACTGCGGAGGAACTCGGCGTAACCCAGGCCAACGTCGACGAGATGAAAAAGTCCCCGAGCCCAGACGTGCGTCGACTGCTCGGCGTCGAAGGTCAGATCGGAGAACAGTTCGGCGTCGCGCCTGACTGGGTCGCCCGCATCGTCAGACACGTCGGCAACTACGGCGAAAGTTTCGAGCGCCATCTCGGCCCGAATACCCGCGTTGGTCTAGATCGTGGGCTCAACAAGCTGTGGAACCAAGGCGGGCTGCAATACGCACCACCGCTGCGGTAGGCGCCGCGTCTCATTCGGTTTGCGGCGGTCGCGTATTCTATCGCGTCCGCGTCGGCTCGGGCTTCGGCAGGAACCAGGTCATCAGGCCGATCAACGGCAAGTAGCTGCACATCACATAAACAGTCGATAGGCTGGTCAAGTCGGCGACGCGGCCGAGCAACGCCGCACTCAACGCACCGAGCCCGAACGCCAGCCCGTAGAACGCCCCCGCTACCGTGCCGACTTTCCCCGGCAGCAGTTCCATCGCGTAGACGAGGATCGCCGGAAAGGCGCTGGCCATAATCATGCCGATCAGCACGATCAGCACGACCGATACCGTCAACCCGACGTAAGGCAACGCCAGCGTGAACGGCAGCGCGCCGAGGATCGAGAACCAGATGATCTTGTGCCGCCCGATCCGATCACCGAGATAGCCGCCGATCAGCGATCCGACCGGCTGCGACGCCAAAAACGCGAACAGCAGCACTTGCGCCGTCTGCACAGTAATCCCGAACTTCTGAATGAAATAGAACGTCAGGTAATTGCTGAGGCTGGCGGTGTAGGCACTCTTCGAGACCATCAGCACCGCCAGCACGGCGATCGGCAGCATCACCGCCGCAGGCTGGACATCGGCGACCGTCGTCGAGCGGACGCCCGCAACGTTCGGCACGGCTGTTTCAAGGGCATGTTGCTGGTACCAGGTGCCGACGCGGAAAAGCACGAACATCGCCAGCAACGCCAGAACCGAAAACCAGGCGAGACTGGTCTGCCCGCGCGGCACGACGATGAACGCCGCCAGCAATGGCCCGATCGCCTGTCCCGTCTGTCCACCGACTTGGAATAGCGATTGCGCGAAGCCGTGACGGCCACCGGACGCCGCCCGCGCCATCCGCACCGCCTCCGGATGGAAGATCGACGACCCCGTACCGACGATCGCGGAGCCCAGCAGCAGACTACCGAAACTTCCGGCTCGCGACAGAACCAGCAACCCCACCAGCGTGCAGGCCATGCCGACGATGGTAGAATGCGGCGACGAACGCCGATCCATCATGAAGCCCACCAGCGGCTGCAGCAGCGATGCGGTCAGCTGGAACGCCAGCGTTATCAAGCCGATCTGCCCGAAGCTCAGACCGTAGTTGGTTTTGATGATCGGATAGATCGCAGGAATCAGCGACTGCATCACGTCGTTGAGCAGATGCGCAAAGGTGAGGGCGATCACGAAGGGGAAAGTGGTCGCCGCCGCTTGCGTCATTCCGCCCACTGCGGGCGTTTCATATACCGATTTCTGCACAACCCAGCCTCGCCTTTGATTAGGCGCACCCTGCCGCAAACGTCAGGCTACAGCAACCGAGGTGGTGCATGGCTGGTGTGATGGGCGGGGCTTGGTGTTCGATTATCTTGGCTCGATAGGAAAATCAGCACTAGTAGGCCCGCAACCGGAAGATCAGAGCCGCCATCGTTGTCAGAATTGCGAGAACGATCGACAAAGCTGAAAAGGCCGAAACCGGCAGGAGTGTCGCCGTAACGATTGCCAGCGCCGCAGTGGTCATTTGCATGAAACCGAGCAGCGCGGAAGCAGCACCCGCTCGCTCGCCGAATGGCGACATCGTCAAGGCGGTACCTGTCGGATTAGCCAGTCCCATGCCAAACAGGAAGACGAGCATCGGCAGTAAATAGCTTGCGAAGCTACGAAAGCCGGTACCGGCCAGGATAGCCATGACGATGCAGCCGCCACTTGCAATAACCAAACCGGTTTTCGCCGCAACAGCTAGGCTTGTCCGTTGCGTTAGTTTCGGCGCAACAAATCCTGCACCGAATACGATGAACACCGTCCCGGCATAAAACATGGCGAGCGCAATGGGCGAGAAGCCGAGCCCATCTACCAGAATAGCCGGCGTAATTGTGAATACGGCGAACAGGCCGCCGATCAATAGTGCGACGCTTGCGGCCGGCACTATGAACTGTCGAGTGACGAGGAGGGATGTATATCCTCGAAAAATCGAAACGAGGCTCACTCTCTCGCGCACGCCGTGGTGCGTTTCTCCGACGCGAAAAACATAGGCGATGGCGATCACGACTCCGAACGCTGCGACGACTGCAAACGCAGAGCGCCAACCGAATAGAAGATCAAGTCCGCCTCCAACTAGAGGGGAGAATCCGGGGGCTGCGGCCATTGCAACGGTGATAATCGAGAGTACGCGTCCCAGTTCGTTTCCCGAGAACAGGTCACGAGCAATCGCGCGCGACAAGACGGAGGCCGCTGAAACACCTATGGCCTGAACTACCCGGCCAGCAATCAAGACGGTTAGCGTCGACGCCACTGTGCAGATGACGCAGCCGACGACGAATATCAACAGGCCGCTCAGAACAATCGGACGACGCCCGAAACGGTCGGAAAGCGGACCGACGAACAGTTGGCCGATGGCAAAGGTTGCGAAGAACGAGCTCATCAATGAGCCTGTTGCGGCTGTTGGAACGTCAAAATCGGCGGCTAGCCTGGGAAGTGACGGCAGAAGAATATTCGTCGACAGCGTGCCGAGGGCCGCCAGTGACGCCAATATGGCCAGAAGCAAGCCGATGCCGCTGGCTGTTGTCGTCCCGTCGTTGGAGGTAGTGCTCATAGTGCGGCCTTCATCGTTTTCATCCATTTTCTTGACGCCGCCGCCGTGTCAGTTTTCAACGTCGAACACCAGCAAGGTCGACGTCGCGGTTGCGCAAAGTCGGCCAGTTCCGTCGTGAAGGCTCGCTTCGGCGAAAGCCACGCGGCGTCCCATCGACGTGACCCGGCCGACCGCGCGAACCGGCCCGCTTGTTTCTGTGAGGCCGCGCAAATACGAAATCTTCAGTTCGAGTGTCGTATGCCCGCGCCGGGGACCTAACTGTGAGTGAACAGCGATACCACAGGCGCTATCGAGCAAGGTCGCGGCATAGCCGCCGTGCACCGCGCCGAGTGGATTGTAAACGCTGCGATCCGGCGTTCCTTGGAACACCGCATGCCCGCGCTCGATCTCAACCAAGTCCAAACCCAGCTTTTCAATCATCGGCGCTTTGCGCTGGCTCGATATCATGGCTTGAATTTGCTGCAGGCCGTCGAGCGCAGAATTTTCCTTACTGAACATTTCAATTGCTCCAGGCTTGGACGCTTGGGAATGGGTAAAATAGCCCCCCCCCGCGGGTAGCCTACCCCATCCGTCGTGCACAATTAAGCGTTACACTGTAAGCCTGCGTTTCAGTAGCGGTAAGGTCGCGCACAGCTTTTATAGACTTCACAAAATTTGTCCTTGCCGTCTGCCACCCCATTAACCACCCCTGCCCGTCGGCGAAGGTGTTGTGTGTGGGCGGTTGCGTCACTCTGCGACATTTGGCATGGTCTTTAGGCAAACCGGGCCGGAGATGGGCGATTCTGTGGGCAGGAGCTGGTGATCCCCGAGCGGGAGACCGGCGGCACCCCCACACACCCATTGCGCTTTGGTCAAACGCAACCCGCCACGTCTGGCGAGAAATAATACGGGGAAATACCAATGGACAATGTGATGTGGGCGATCATCGCCTGCGGCCTGCTTGCGCTCGTGTACGGCTGGGTGACCAGCCAGCAGATCATGAAGCAGGATGCCGGCAACAAACGCATGCAGGAAATCGCCGGCTACGTGCAAGAAGGCGCGGCGGCCTATCTCAATCGCCAGTACACCACCATCGGCATGGTCGGTGCCGTCGTGTTCGTGGCACTCGGCATCATGCTCGGCTGGTTGGTCGCCTTCGGCTTCCTGATCGGTGCCGTGCTCTCCGGTCTTGCCGGCTACATCGGCATGAACGTATCGGTGCGTGCCAACGTCCGCACCGCCCAAGCAGCGATGGGTTCCCTCGCAGCCGGTCTCGACACCGCGTTCAAGGCGGGTGCCGTCACGGGTATGCTGGTCGCCGGCTTGGCGCTGCTCGGCGTCACGGGCTACTTCGCCTTCCTGTATTTCAAGCTCGGCTACAAAGCCGATAGCCGCGTGGTTATCGACTCGCTGGTGGCGCTCGGCTTTGGCGCGTCGCTGATCTCGATCTTCGCGCGTCTCGGCGGCGGCATCTTCACCAAGGGTGCCGACGTCGGCGGCGATCTCGTGGGTAAAGTCGAAGCCGGCATTCCGGAAGACGATCCGCGCAACCCCGCAACCATCGCCGACAACGTCGGTGACAACGTCGGCGACTGCGCCGGCATGGCCGCCGACCTGTTTGAAACCTATGTCGTGTCCGTCGTTGCGACCATGGTGCTTGCTGGCATCTTTTTCGGCAGCACGCCGAACCTCTATGCCGCGATGATCTATCCGCTGGCCATTTGCGCAGCCTGCTTGCTGACGTCGATCGCGGGCACTTACTTCGTCAAACTGGGCGCGAACAATTCGATCATGGGCGCGCTTTACAAGGGCTTCATCGCCAACGCAGTGCTGGCGGTCGGCGGCTTGTGGCTCGCGACCGATCGCGTCATCGGCATGGCGACGGTGTTCACCGCACCGGGCGGCAAAACGTTCAACGGCATGGCGCTGTTCGAATGCGGCGTCGTCGGCCTGATCGTCACGGGACTGATCGTCTGGATCACCGAATATTACACCGGCATCGGCTATCGCCCGGTGCGTTCCATCAGCCAGGCGTCGGTCACCGGTCACGGCACCAACGTCATTCAGGGTCTTGCGGTCAGCCTCGAGTCGACGGCCCTGCCGACGCTCGTCATCGTCGGCGGCATCCTGTCGACCTATAGCCTCGCCGGCCTGTTCGGCATCGCCATCGCCGTCACCACGATGCTCGGGCTCGCCGGCATGGTCGTGGCGCTCGACGCGTTCGGCCCGGTTACCGACAATGCCGGCGGCATCGCCGAAATGGCCGGCCTGCCGAAGGAAGTCCGCAAAGCCACCGACGCGCTCGACGCTGTCGGCAATACCACCAAGGCCGTCACCAAGGGCTACGCGATCGGCTCGGCCGGTCTCGGCGCACTGGTGCTGTTCGCCGCCTACAGTTCGGATCTGCAGTACTTCATCAAAGCTGCGAATGCGCCGGGCTCGACCCAGTTCCAATACTTCAAGGGCGTCACCATCGACTTCGGCCTCGACAATCCGTACGTCGTCGTCGGCCTGTTGCTCGGCGGCCTGATCCCCTACCTGTTCAGCGGCATGGCGATGACGGCTGTCGGTAAGGCGGCAGGGTCCATCGTCGAGGAAGTGCGCCGCCAGTTCAAGGCCAAGCCGGGCATCATGGCCGGCACCGAAAAGCCGGACTACGGCGCGGCCGTCGACTTGCTGACCAAGGCTGCGATCAAGGAGATGATCCTGCCCTCGCTGCTGCCGGTATTGGCACCGATCGTCGTGTTCTACTTCATCAACTGGGTTGCCGGTGGCGGTGCCGCTGGCCGAGGCGCTGCGTTCTCGGCCGTCGGTGCGATGCTGCTCGGCGTCATCGTGACGGGCGTCTTCGTCGCCATCTCGATGACTTCGGGCGGTGGTGCCTGGGACAACGCCAAGAAAAGCTTCGAGGACGGTTTCGTCGATGCCGATGGCAAGAAGCATCTGAAAGGCTCGGAAGCACACAAAGCCTCCGTGACCGGTGACACCGTCGGCGATCCCTACAAGGACACTGCAGGCCCAGCCGTGAACCCGGCCATCAAGATCTGCAACATCGTGGCGCTCTTGCTGCTTGCGGTGCTCGCGCACGGCTAAGCTGATCAAACACAGCAAAACGACAACGCCCGCCGAGACCATCCGGCGGGCGTTGTTACACCATGCATCCTCCTGCGTCGGAGACGGACATCATGCCAACGATCGAATGGATCAATCACTCCGGGTTTGTGTATCGTACCAGCGGTTACGCCTTGGCGGTCGACCCATGGATTTCCGGCAAAGTTTTCGATCAGAGCTGGGACCTGCTGGCAGAAACGAAGTTCGG
>JANYHG010000175.1 GCA_025359165.1 Hyphomicrobiaceae bacterium | reverse complement strand
GACAGCACCACCACCGGCTCGGCCGGAAAGCCCGGCTGGCGCATGGCTTTCACCAGCGCCTGCATGTTGGAGCCGCGACCCGAGATCAGAATGCCCACCCGGCGTTTTTGCACTTGCAGGCTCCCGTGACGTGATCGTTGCTGCTCTATCGCGTTTCAGCCGCGTCCGCGATAGGGCGCGACGCCCTGGTCGGGCAGCCACACACCCTTTGGCACGTCGCCGGTCTGGTAGAACACGTCGATGGGGATGCCACCGCGCGGGTACCAGTAGCCGCCGATGCGAAGATACTGCGGCGACAGCAGCGTCACCAGCCGCTTGGCGATGCCGACGGTGCAGTCCTCGTGGAAGGCACCGTGATTGCGATGCGACTGTAGAAACAACTTGAGCGACTTCGATTCGACCAGCCAGGCGTCTGGCACATAGTCGATTACCAGATGGCCGAAATCCGGCTGTCCGGTCACCGGGCACAGCGAGGTGAATTCTGGGCACGCGAACCGCGCCACATAGGGCATGTCGGGGTGCGGATTGGGTACGCGTTCGAGCACGGCCTCGGCGGGGCTGCGGGGTGTCGTGACAGACTGGCCCAGCTGACTGACGGCCATCGGTTCGGCGGAAGGTGGTTTGATCTTGGCCATGCGGCCCTCTTTGTGCTCGGTTTGCGCCTCTATAACTGCGCTGCCGGCCCGTCGGAAGTCAGGGTTGGTCGCCTGTGTCGATTGGCGTCACGAATTCAGAAAATGCTGACCGGTTCGTGCAAAAGCAGCGGCACCGCGATTTCGCCACAAGTCTTCCGCGAACATATCACAATCTCAGCGTACGGCGTTTAGTGGTTACGTCGTGATCGAGTCGGTGCGCGAGGCGAACCGGCGCTACGTTTCGACATTGCTTCCAAGTTTGGTGCAGCGGGGGCTGCGGTTGTTAACGGTGCATTAACCCAATGAGCGTTACGAATCGTGGACACAGAGGTGGCAAAAATGTTGCGTAGTCATCACGTCGGTCCAAGTGTGAAATGGTTAGTCCGGCGGGTTGTCCCGTTTGGTACTTTGGCGGGCGCTGCCTTGCTGGCAGGCTGCAGTGCCGATATCAGTCGGCTCGAGAAGCCGACCTATGCGCTCGGCGAACGCGGCCCAATTCCGTCGGAGCCGATCGGACGCCGCAATGCCGGTGCCCCTCCAGCCTATGAGAACGCCGGCTGGGGCGACTCGGGTCCGCGCGGCGGCACGCAGCTTCCGCCACCGCGAAACGACCGTGTCACCGCGCTGCCCGAGGTGTCGCCGCCCGTAAATCCCTCCCATCCCTTCGATGCTCCCCGCAAGACCAAGACCGTCGTTGCGCCCCCGCCCGGCAAGAGCATAGGTGCGCCTATCGCCCCAGGCGCGACCGTCGAAGTGCAGCAGGGCGACAGCCTTTATGCCCTGTCCAAACGTCATCGCGTGTCGATCGCCGCGTTGATGGAACTCAACGGCTTGAAGAACGCATCCATCAAGCCGGGGCAGAAAATCGTTCTGCCCGCCAATGCGCAACGCCCGCTGGCCAAGGCACCGGTCGTTCCCGGCGCGGCTGTCGGCCAGGCACCGCTCGCGACGCCGCCCATCACATCGGTTCCCCCGATGGCGGCGCTGCCACCGCCTGCCCGTGCCGCAGCGGCAGCACCGGCAGCACCGGCAGCACCGACAGGTGATTGGAACGGCAGCTACGTCGTCAAATCAGGTGATTCGCTCTACGGGATCGCCCGCGCTCACAAAGTTCAGGTGGCCGAGCTGCAGCGCCAGAACGCGATCACCGACGCGCTCAAGATGAAGCCTGGCATGGCGCTCAAAGTGCCTGCGGGGAGTGCCGGAGTGGCCGCCGGCGCGCCACAGTCGAACGATGCGCTGCCGGCACCTGCGGCAGCACCGGCTCCGCTTGCCGCAGCTCCCGCTCCTGCCGCTGTCTCGGGTGGCGTTCGCCTGCTCAATCCGCCGGCCGACGCTTTGCCGCCGAAAGACGTGGCTGCGTTGCCGTCCGTGAAAGTCGCCGGCCCCGCGACCGCGACGGCTGCAAGTGTAGGCGGCACCAAATTCCGCTGGCCGGCGCGCGGCACGACGTTGGCCGGCTTCGGCAAGCGTCCCGATGGTGCCCACAACGACGGCATCAACATCGCCGTGCCCGCCGGGGCCGACATCGCTGCTGCCGAGGCGGGTACGGTCGCGTACGCTGGGGGTGAGATCAAAGCCTACGGCAATCTCGTGCTCGTGCGGCACGAAGGCGGCTGGGTGACGGCTTACGCGCATGCCGACAAGATCCTGGTCAAGCGCGGCGATTCGGTCACGCGTGGTCAAATTATCGCCAAAGCCGGCACCACGGGATCGGTCGACCAGCCGCAAATTCACTTCGAACTGCGGCAAGGTTCGAAGCCGGTTGACCCTGCGCCGCACATGGAGAAATAGCTGCTGCCGCTAGAAAAATAGTAGCGATAACAATCCAAAAGCCTGATTTCACTCGCACTGTTCCAGGCTAGGAACGCCCGCCCGTCGTTAATCGACGGGCGGGTTTTCTGTTTTGTCCAATGCAACCAAAGTCGTAGGTCGCATGAATAGTTCGACGCCACGCTGCAAACACATTAGGCTATAGCCAAGACAGGCTTCGTTGATAATCCGTTCAGAAAAATACGAAAGCGGACATTCGTTGCACTGTTTTTATGGGTGGGATTCTCAGGGAGAGTGGAAATATGGCTACGGCCTATGATTCAGGAACACGCGCACCGACGCGCGGCATGACCGGCGAAGAGGTCAAAGTCATCATCGCCTCGTCGTTGGGTACGATTTTCGAATGGTACGACTTCTATCTGTACGGCGCCTTGGCCGCCATGATCGGTGCCAACTTCTTCTCGTCGTTCGACGTCAATACGCGCAACATCTTTGCGCTTCTGGCATTTGCTGCCGGCTTCCTGGTCCGCCCCTTCGGCGCGCTGTTCTTTGGTCGTCTCGGTGACTTGATCGGTCGTAAGGCGACGTTCCTGATCACCATCTTGATCATGGGCTTGTCCACCTTCCTCGTCGGATTGCTGCCCGACTACAATACTATCGGTTGGGTTGCTCCCGTCGTGCTGATCGCGCTGCGCATGTTGCAGGGTTTGGCGCTGGGTGGCGAGTACGGCGGTGCCGCAGTTTATGTCGCCGAGCACGCGCCTCCAGGCCGCCGTGGCTTCTACACCAGCTGGATTCAGACGACCGCTACGCTCGGTCTGCTGCTCTCACTGATTGTGATCCTGGCGCTTCGCCAATCTATGACGGCCGTGGAATTTGCCTCGACCTACGACCTCGGGTTCTTCGGTCTGAAGGGCGGCTGGCGCATCCCGTTCCTCGGTTCGATCCTGCTGCTGATCATCTCGGTGTTCATCCGGTTGTCCATGAACGAAAGCCCTGCCTTCCAGAAAATGAAGGAAGAAGGCACGCGTTCCAAAGCGCCGCTCAAGGAAGCGTTCGGCAATTGGGCGAACGGCAAGATCGTGTTGATCGCCTTGTTCGGTCTCGTCGTCGGTCAGGCCGTGGTCTGGTACACGGGGCAGTTCTATGCGTTGTTCTTCATCCAGAACGTGCTGAAAGCCGACCTGTTGACGTCGAACGTGCTCATCGCCTGGGCGCTTATTCTGGGTACAGGCGGCTTCCTGTTCTTCGGTTGGTTGTCCGATCGCGTCGGTCGGCGCGTCGTGATCCTCAGCGGCTGCCTTATCGCCGCGCTCACGTACTTCCCGATCTTCTGGACGCTCACGAGCGTCATCAATCCGCAGCTCGAATCGGCACTCTCCAAAGTGAAGGTCGAACTCAAGGCTGATCCGGCAGAATGCGGCAACGTGTTCGATCCCGTCGGCATCCGCGCGTTCACCGCACCGTGTGACGTGGCCCGCCGCGCCCTGGCGTCGGCTGCTATCAAGTACACGCTGCTGCCGGCTCCGGCCGGTGCCAAGACCGCGATCACGGTCGATGGCAAGGACGTGGTATTCGACAAGGACTTCGGCAAGAACGTCACTGCCGCAGCCATTTCAGCCGGTTACCCTGCCGTCAACGACAAGAACATCCTGAAGGTCAGCGGGATGATCGATGCGATCACCAACTTCCGCGCGCTGCAGGCCATCGCCCTGCTGACGCTGATGGTGATCTACGTCACATGGGTCTACGGCCCGATCGCCGCTGCCCTGGTCGAGTTCTTCCCGACCCGTATCCGCTACACCGCCATGTCCTTGCCCTACCACATCGGTAACGGCTGGTTCGGCGGCCTGTTACCGGCCACGATGTTCGCCATGACCGCCTCGACCGGCGACATCTATTTCGGTCTCTGGTACCCGATCGGCTTCGCTCTGTTGACGGTGGTGCTCGGCGTGATCTTCGTTCGCGATCCCGGCGAGAAAAATATCGACCACGTGCGCTAAAGCGTATCGTCGATAGTCTCTCGACACTTGACCCCGCAGCAAGCGATTGCTGCGGGGTTTGCTTTTCGCGTTCATTGCTGGAGCGAGACGGTGGCGGCGATCCGATCTGCCGGTTGCTCGTCCCCGTCCCAGATGCTAACGCCAGCGCTCGCGCATACGGCAATGTCCGGCGGCCCGCAGTCAGTCGGTCCACACGTTCGGGAAGCTGCGCCGGTCCGTCCGCGACGATGAAAGACAAGCCATGACACTCGCAACCAATGCGGCCGGCGCGGCCAAAGATCAGGTCGCCCGCCGCCGCACGTTCGCCATCATCTCGCATCCCGACGCCGGTAAAACGACGCTCACCGAGAAGTTGTTGCTGTTCGGCGGTGCGATCCAGCAGGCCGGCCAGGTCAAAGCCAAGGCCGACAAGCGTTCGACGCGCTCGGACTGGATGGCGATCGAGCAGCGGCGCGGTATCTCCGTCGCCACTTCAGTCATGACGTTCGAGTATGGCGGCGCGATCTTCAATCTGCTCGATACGCCCGGCCACGAAGACTTCTCCGATCACACCTATCGCACGCTGACGGCGGTCGATGCCGCGATCATGGTGATCGACGGCGCGCGCGGCATCGAGGCACGCACGCGCAAGCTGTTCGAAATCTGCCGCCTGCGCGACATTCCCATCATCACCTTCATCAACAAAATGGATCGCGAAGCGCGCGAACCGTTCGAATTGTTGGACGAGATCGAGAAGACGCTGGCGCTCGACACCGCACCCATGGTCTGGCCCATGGGCAAGGGACGGCACTTCAAGGGCACCTACGATCTGACCACGCATACCTTTCGCCAGATCGATCGCGACGACGACGACGGCCTGGCGACGAGCGGTCCCGACGACCCTGCCCTGGCCGGTTTTCTCGAGCCGGACGAGGCCGCAGCGTGGCGCGACGAGATCGCACTCGTCAATGCCGCCTGTGATCCGTTCGATCTCGAACAGTTCCGCCACGGCACGCAGACGCCTGTCTATTTCGGTAGCGCGCTGCGCAACTTCGGCGTCAAGGATCTACTGGAGGCGCTGATCGCGCATGCGCCTGCGCCCAGCACGCGTGAGGCCGACAAACGCGTGGTCGATGCCAGCGAGACGGCGCTCACGGGTTTGGTCTTTAAAATTCAAGCCAACATGGATCCCAACCACCGCGACCGCATCGCCTTTATGCGTGTCTGCTCGGGTAAGCTCACGCGCGGCATGAAGGTCAAAATCGTGCGCTCGGGCAAGACAGTGGTGTTGCAGGCGCCGCAGTTTTTCTTCGCCCAGGACCGCTCGCTGGCGGAAGAGGCCTATGCCGGCGATATCGTCGGCCTGCCCAACAAGGGCGTACTCCGCATCGGTGATACCATCAGCGAAGGCGAAAATCTGACATTCGTCGGCATCCCCAGTTTTGCGCCGGAAATTTTGCGTCACGTGCGCCTCGACGACGCCATCCGGTCGCGCAAACTCTGGGAAGCGCTGAAGGAGATGGCCGAGGAAGGTGCCGTGCAGATCTTCCAGCCGTTGAACGGATCGCAGGCGCTGGTGGGTGTGGTCGGCGCGCTGCAACTCGACGTGCTCGGCGACCGCCTGTCGAACGAATACGGCCTGCCTATCGGTTTTGAATCTGCCCAATTCGAGCAGGCGCGTTGGATCTCGTCCGACGATCCGACGGCGTTGGCTCAGTTCCTCGAACGCAATCGCCAAGCCTGCGCCACCGATCTCGACGGCGATCACGTATTCCTTGCCGCGTCGGACTTCGATTTGAAATGGACGGCCGACAAGAACCTCGCCATCCGCTTCGCCGACATCAAAACCACCTCGGTAAAATAACGCCGGGCGGCGCTGCTGTGATCACACTCTGGTGTGGTTCACCAGCTATCGGCGCTCAGCGTTTTGTCTTGCCGGCGACGGCGCGCGTCGGTGTGGGGCCCGGAGAGGTGGCGGCGGTCATGCCTTTCCGCGCCAACTCGAGGCAGGCATCCAGCTCGGCCGCCAGCTCGTTCAGTTGCGCCCGAAGCTGCGCGGACAATCCGTGTGGCGCAGGTTTGCCTTGTTGTGCGGATTTGGCCGGCGGGGCAGCCGCTTGCCGTTTTTTCGCCGGCACTGCGGCGGCAGCGGGGACGGGCGCGACAGGCTCGACGGACCCGTTCGTCGCTGCAGACTTGACGGCTTCGATCCCGTCGTCGCGGAGAATCCGCTGCACGCCCTTGATCGTATACCCGGAGGCATGCAGCAGCTGATGGATGCCACGCAGCAACGCCACATCTTCGGGTCGGTAGAAACGGCGTCCGCCGCCGCGCTTCATCGGTTTCAACTGCGGGAATTTGCCTTCCCAGAAACGCAACACGTGTTTCGGCACGTCGAGATCATCGGATACTTCACCGATGGTACGGAACGCGTCGGTCGACTTTGCCATCGTTCGGCTCCTCGTGTTGGGCAGCCCTTCAAGGGCTTACGCCTTACCGTTGGCGCCGATCACGCGGCAGATCGGCTTACGCTTTGCCGTTCGTTTTCTCGCTCGCGGCGGATTTGCCGCCCCGCTGCTGGTTGATCGTCTCTTTCATGATATTGGACGGCTTGAAGACCAGAACGCGGCGCGGCGTGATCGGCACTTCCTCACCCGTTTTGGGGTTGCGCCCGATTCGCTCGCCTTTGGAGCGGATACCGAACGAGCCGAACGACGACAACTTGACCTGCTCACCTTTGGCGAGACTGTCGGAGATTTCCTTCAGGATGATTTCGACCATGTCCTGCGATTCATTGCGCGGCAGGCCGATCTTCTCGACCAGGGCCTCCGCAAGATCTGCGCGCGTCAATGTCTTGCCGGCCATACTCGAACTCCCTCGCTTCGCGTCCGCTGCACGACGTCGGCGCTCCCGTGCGCAGGCCCGTCGTCCTGTCATGTGGGCGCAACCTAACTGCGGTAGCGGCACCGGTCAACCCGATGGTGTTGCGCAAAAGCCTGCAAACGCATGAATTGGTTATAGAAACCTGCAGACGTCAACGCCGCCAAAGGAAGTAGCCGGGCCCGTCGACCTCGGCCCCGCGTGTCCCGTTGTGATTCTGCCAGAAATCGATCGTTTCGCGGCGCAGTTTTTCCGAACAGCTGCGGTCGCAATCGTACCAGGTCCCACCGGGTAACTGCACCTGCAACCCGCGTGTCCCCTCGCGGACCGGTGCCGTGATCGTCGCCACGCCATAGCGGCTTTCCGCTGTGACGTAGCCGACCCGATCGCCCGCTTGTACCCCCGTCACGGCAGCCATCGACACCAAACCACCCATCATCCAGCGCCGCATGTATCCCCCTAGAATTGATATCGATCCGCACCGCGCCGTTTCAGCGCACCAGCCAAATCATACCACGGGTGGAAGGTTTTACCAAAGCCGTGACATCGATTTAGCTGACAAGAGGGGTCGGGAGTCTCACCCGATCTTTCCCCCCAACTCGTCCTCCACATGCACCCTTAGAATGTCCTCGAAGCTGGCGTCTGCCTTGAAGCCGAGGGACAACGCCCGCTTCGGATCGAGATTGCGCGGCCAGCCCGCCACGATCTTCTGGATGAACGGGTCGGGCTCTCTGCGGATGCGCGCGACGACCTTCTCGCCGCCGACCTTTCGCAAGGCGTCGATCTGCTGGCCGACGGTCGCCGCCAGTCCCGGCATCGACAGATTACGGCGCGTGCCGACTTTCTCGCCGTCGATGGTCGCCGCGTGCAGCAGGAAGCCGACGCCCGCGCGCGGCGAGGCGTGCCAGTGCATCACGTCGTCGGAGACCGGCAGCACTGCCTCCTTGCCTGCCAGCGGTTCGCGGCAGATGTTGGAGAAAAATCCCGATGCGGCCTTGTTCGGCGTGCCCGGCCGCACGCAGATGGTGGGCAACCGTATGCCGATGCCATCAAGCATTCCCTTGCGCGTATAGTCTGCCAGTAGCAGTTCGCCGATCGCCTTCTGCGTGCCGTAACTGGTCAGCGGCGTGGTGAAGAACTCATCGCCGATCTTGTCGGGGAACGGCGCGCCGAATACGGCGATGGAACTCGTGAACACGACGCGCGGCTTCTTCGTATCCTTCTCGTAGGTGTGCCGAACGCTTTCGAGCAAATTCTGCGTGCCCACCAGATTGATGCGATAGCCCTTGTCGAACTCCTGTTCGGCTTCCCCCGACACGATCGCCGCCAGGTGAAAAATGACATCGGGCTTGTCGGCGACCAGCCTGTCGGTTTCGCCCTTGGCCGGCAAATCGCCGGTCGCCGTGTGCACCTTGAATGCCGCGCCCTTCGGCGGCGTCGGCGCGACCACGTCGTACATCGTCAGTGCGGAAATTTCGCGCCCGCCGAGCTGTCCGTCTTTCGCCAGTCGCTCCGACAGCTTGCGCCCCACCATACCAGCGCCGCCGATGATCAGAATTTTCATGTGCGTCTCCTGGAGCGCGAACCTGATCGCAGGTCGTTGCTCGATGCCATCGCCAAATTTGTTTTAGGTCACCGAGCGAGTATGGCCGAACGCGGCGCGTCCGGCCAACCCAATCGTCTCACGTGTCGTCGTTTACTGCGCGGCGAAGCAGTAGAACAAGCCATCGCCGCCCGTGCTGCGCAGATCGCTCTGGCTGCAGCCGCCTTCGGCTCCGCGCGACGGATGCGACGAATTCCACGACCGCGCCGGGGCGTCCTCGCGCAGTCCCTTGCGGTCGACGTGGCCGACCATTGCCGCGCCCTGCGTGCTGCTGGTCCAGTTGCGGCACGTGCGATCCTCACCGGCCGGCATCGCGTTGCCCTCCGGCGTCGAGCCGGTCAGCACATCGTGGCGGTTGGGCGCAAAGCCGACACCCGGAATGATCAGGCCGCGCTCGGACAGTGACGTGGCGACGGTGAGCTTGTTGTTGTCGCTGTGCAGATCGTCGACCGATTGGGCGACGGCATCGCCTTTGAAATTCTGCCACGGACCTTTGCCGATGCGGTCGCGCGCGTTGATCGCGGGTTTGCCGTCTGCAGCTTGTGTACTCAGATAGGCGCGCCAGGTTTTACCGACGGCACCGTGCCGTTCGGCGAGCGTCTGGCAATACCGGTCGGCACCCTCGATACCACCGAGATCAGCACCTTTTCCGATCCCCGACCCTGTGACGAAGAACGTCATGTTCGGTGCCTGCGGTAGCGCCGGCGGAGCTGCTGCCGGTGCTGTCGGTTGTTGTGCGTGCACAGGCGTGATGGTGCCGAGCAGCGCACACGTCAGCACGAACGACAGGGTCGTTCTGATCGATGCAGGTTTCGTGGAAGCGATCATTGTTTTTTTCTCCCGGTGCAGTTTCGACTGTCGCGCCGATGCTGTTCACCGGCTGCGGGTGGGACGATAGTGCGAAACCGCCTGAAGACAAAATCGAGAAGTCGGATCGGGCTGGGCGCAGCCCGCACCTGTTTCCTCGCCCGTTGGGTCTTGCTATAATGCGAGCGTCGAATTTTTCTACGAGGCCCTCATGCGCAAGACCAAGACCAGAGACGGGGCCGACGGTCGCGCGGTGCACGACGTCGGCGGGCTCGATTTCGGTGCCATCGACCGCACCGAACATGATCTCGCGCTATGGGAAAAGCGCGTCGATTCGATGATGATTCTGCTCTATTCCAAGAAGGGGCTGTGGACGGTCGACGCCATGCGCCGCACCATCGAAGACTACGGCCAGCAGACCTATGACAAGATCGCATATTACGAGAAATGGATGCGTGCGATGCGCAACCTGCTCGTCGAGCAAGAGGTCGTCAGCCGCGCCGAGATCGACGCCAAGATGGCAGAAGTCGCCGACCGCCACCGGGCCGCCGGCCGCACGGTGCCGACGCACAAGGCGACATGGTCATGAGCGGGGTCATGAGCGGGGTCATGAGCGGGAGCGTGGGCAAGCCGATGCGTACGACGCGCTATCGTCCCGGCGATAGTGTCCGCGTCGACGATCGCGACGTCGCCGGCCACTGCCGTGCGCCGTGGTATCTGCGCGGCCAAATCGGCGTGATCTCGGAAGTGCTGGGCGATTTTCGCGATCCCGAACGGCTCGCCTACCATCGTCCCGGCGTGCCCCGGCAAATTCTCTACAAAGTGCGGTTCAAGCAGACCGATCTGTGGCCGGACTATCCCGGGCCCGCCCGCGACCGTCTTGAAGCCGACCTCACCGAGAATTGGCTGCAGGCCCCCGTCTCCGCCAAGCGAAAGGCCAAATCGCCATGACTCACGACCACGACCATCCGCACGATCATAGTCACGGCGATCATAGCCATGGCGATCACGATCACCCCCACCCCGCGCAGCGTGATCACGATGCCGGACCGATGGGTGTCTACGAGGTCATGGAAGAAGCCGTGCGTCTGCTGCTGATCGAAAAGGGCATTCTCACCGATGCCGAGATCGCAGCCCAGATCGACCTCATCGACAGTCGGTCCCCGGCGCTCGGTGCCAAGGTCGTAGCGCGCGCTTGGACCGATGCGGCCTTCAAGCAGCGCCTGCTCGCCGACTGCCGCGCAGCCTTGATGGAGATGCAGATCGACATCGGCCAGATCGCGGAATTCAAGGTCGTCGAGAACACGCCCGAGACCCACAACGTGATCGTCTGCACGCTATGCTCGTGTTATCCGAAGCTGCTGCTCGGCATTCCGCCCGCCTGGTACAAGAATCTGGCCTATCGTTCCCGCACCGTAGTGGACCCGCGCGGCGTCCTCGCCGAGTTCGGCGTCAAGGTACCGAAATCACAAGAAGTGCGCGTGCACGACTCGACCGCAGATCTGCGCTACATCGTGCTGCCGATGCGGCCGAAAGGCACCGAAAAGCTAGACGAGCCGGCGCTGGCGGCTCTGGTTTCGCGCGATGCCATGATCGGCACGGCCATTCCGACTTACGCATAACGGGCAGCACGTGCGCCCGTAACAGCCTCGGTTGAACGCTGGTTATTTCCACTGCATAAGTGATGCGCGAAAGCGCGCAGCACGCTGCAGAATGCGCCAAAGGTCTTGCATCCGCACTTGTACCTGACCATCATATGACATATCGCGTTACGCAGATCCGGTGGTCGACCCTGCCGCAAACGTAAAGTCAGCCGGCACTAAATCCGGCGCAAGAGATCGATAAAGGCTTTCATGATCGGCGTCGTTATCGTCACACATGGCGGGTTGGCGCACGAGTTTCGCGCGGCACTCGAGCATGTCGTCGGCAGTCAGGACCTGCTCGAGACGCTGTCGATCGGTCCCGAGGACGACATGGAAGCGCGCCGCACCGAATTGGTCGCCGCCATCCGTCGCGTGACCGCCGACAAGGGTGTCATAGTCATGACCGATATGTTCGGCGGCACGCCCTCGAACCTCGCGATCAACGTAATGGATGAAACCGGTGCCGAGGTGATTGCCGGCATCAACCTGCCCATGCTCATCAAACTGGCGACGGCGCGCAAAGACATGGGCCTGACGCAGGCCGTGACCGCTGCCAAAGACGCTGGCCGCAAATACATCAGCGTCGCCAGCCAGGTGCTGTCCGGCGAGGGCTGATCGCACGCAAAACGGGGACCGCAGAATGGAGCGCGAAAGTGCGGGGGCAATGCGCCCTGTGGCCGAGGTTGTCATCTGCAATCGCAAAGGTTTACACGCGCGTGCGTCGGCCAAGTTCGTCAGATTGGCGGAGACCTTCAACGCCAACGTCCACGTGACCCGCGACGGCCAGACCGTCGGCGGCACCTCGATCATGGGCTTGATGATGCTGGGGGCTTCGACCGGCACCAAAATCCATCTCGCCGCAGACGGTCCTGACGCTCCGGAAGCACTCGAAGCCCTCGTGGCACTCGTCAAAGATGGCTTCGGCGAAGACAAGTAGAACTTGGAAATGTAGGCATGAGCAAACGGGACTTGATCGACGCAGTCGCGAGTCATGCCGAGATCACGAAAGAAATCATTTGAGAACGACAATGCGATGTGTGCAAAGCTGACTGACGTCAATCAATCCTTGTGCAGCCGCATCCTAATTTGGCAGGATCTAGAGGTGAAACGTGTTGCTTGATTATTATCGTCGCGGCGTCAAATCAATCGGGCACTGGTTCACTGACGGCGTGCTGGAAAGGCTCAACCATGCCGACTTAATCAATCGCTTTGGGCCGATCCCCTCCGAGGTTAAGCGCGACGTCGAACGACTTGGCCGGGATGCGATTACATCTGTCTCGACCTATGTGCCGACCGAAGCCGCAGCGATGCCTTCGATTTCATATAAACAACAATCGCGCGTGCGTGCCGATTGTAATTGGTTAAATGGCTATGCCCGGAATGTCGCATCGCAAGACGGACAGGATGGCGTCTTAGAAAAAATATTCGAGGTCATCAAGCCAGTATCGAAGATAGCGGTCGAATTCGGTGGGTTTGATGGTAAAACGATGAGTAACACTTGGCGTTTGATTGCAGAAGAGGGCTGGTCGGGAATTCTGGCCGAAGCCAACGTCGAGCGGTGCAAACAGATTAAGATCAATCATCCCTATGAACGGGTTACTGCTCTCAATCATTTCATAACCTGGAACGGCGAAAACAGTTTCGACAATGTAATAAATAGATTGAAGCTAAAAGCCGAAATCGATCTTTTGAGCATTGACATCGACGGAAACGATTGGCACGTGTGGAACGGTATACATGGCCACAAGCCGCGTGTGATCAATATCGAGTTTAATCCTACTGTGCCGAACGACGTTTATTTTGTCCAAGCCGCCAACCCCTCTATCAATCAGGGTAGCTCTTTGTCAGCGATGATTAAGCTTGGGAAAGAGAAAGGGTATTCGTTGGTGTGCATCGCTGGGATGGATGCGTTTTTCGTCTTGGATGAGTTGTATAGTTTGTTCAATATTCCTGACAACAGCATCGATTCTATGTTTAATCCCAGTCAAACGCTCATCTTTCAAGGCTACGATGGCACCTTTTTTACCGCTGGCATGCGGACGCTTTCTTGGAAAAATAGGCCATTTGCATTCGACGAAATTCAGCTTTTAGAGAAACGCGAGCGCTTTTTTGGCGATCGGCAAGCTTCATAAACGATTGCACGCCTTATCTTTACTGAGATTTTTCGACGCTCGCAGGCGGGCTCCGTCGAGAACGGTCCTGCGAGCGTTACTGATGCAAAAACACCTCCAGCCACACCGGCTCTCACCGTGTGGTTTTAACCAGTTCCAGCTCACTTTCTGGCCCCAAACCAGGGGCGGGACGTGATGCTCGCGTGATCGGAAAATGATGCCTGAGCATCACGTCCCAATTTGCCGCCGGGGGATCGCTCGAACCGCTCGCTGATCAAGCGAAGCGTTGTTGGGGGCACGAGTGTCCGCCAGTTCGAGCCAGGTGCCGTGCGTGACCTCGCACCATCGGACCGGTTTTATATTCGGAACGGTTGCGTCGTGGTCGGCTTGCGCCTTCCGCTTCGCACGGCACCTTCGGAATTCTCTTCCTTGTACGCCGCTGCCCGAATCTTGCGATCCAAGCGCCGCTCCGACACGGCTCCCGGTCGGGGGTCGTGAACGCTCACAAGCCGCCCCCTGATGACCATGGGATGCAGAAACGTATAGCACAACGCGGCGCAATCTGCGCGCGTAAGTTGCAGGTATGGATAATACCCACTAAGCCGTCCTCACGCTCGATCCACGAACGCATCCACCACGCGCTTGCGTCCGGCTTCATCGAATTCGATCGTCAGCTTGTTGCCATCGACTTCGACGACTGTGCCCGCGCCGAGCTTCTGGTGCGTGACGCGTTCGCCCTTGAGGAAGCCGAGCCCCGGCGCGCTCGAAGCCGCGACGAGTTCCCCCTCGATGGTTTGGGGGCCACGTTTCGGCACTGCTTTCGCGGTCTGGAACTTGTTGGCCGTCTGGAATTTTGGCTTGGCCGCACCCGTCGAGAAGTTGCCCGAACCGGAGGCGCTGTTGCCCCCGAAATTGCCGCCACCCGACGACGCGTTACCGCCGCCGCCCTTCCAGTGCTGCTGTGCCCGCTGCCATCCCGGCGTATTGTACGTGCTTTCATATGGCGACGGCACGTTGTCGTCGAAGCGGCTTTTGCCATAAGGGTTCTGCCGCCCGAACGATCCCGGTCCCGCAAAATTCTGATAGGCACCGCCGAACGGACTTTTGGCTTAGGTCACTTCCACGTGCGACTCGGGCAGCTAGTAGACGAAGCGCGATGGCACCGCGCTTTGATAGAGGCCGCGCAGACGGCGATTCTGTGCGAATGAAACGCGCACATTGTGCTTGCCGCGTGTCAGGCCGACGTAGGCCAGTCGCCGCTCTTCCTCCAGGCCCTGCAGTCCGCTTTCGTCGAGCGAGCGCTGGTGCGGGAACAGCCCCTCCTCCCAGCCGGTCAGAAACACCGTGCCAAATTCGAGGCCCTTAGCCGCGTGCAGCGTCATCAGCGACACGCGGTCGCCGTCGTCGCCGCTGGCCGTATCCATCACCAGCGACACATGTTCGAGGAACCCCGCGAGCGTCTCGAATTGCTCCATGAAGCGCACGAGTTCCTTCAGGTTTTCCAGCCGCGCCTGCGACTGCGGGCCTTTGTCGGCCTGCCACATGGCGGTATAGCCGCTCTCGTCCAGGATCAGTTCGGCAAGTTCCGTGTGCCTGATGCGGTCGACCTGGCTGCGCCAATGCTCGAACTGATTGAGCAGATCGCGGAAGCCCCGCCGCGCCTTGCCGCCGAGTTCCTCCGTCTCGATGATTTCGCGCGTCGCGACCGTCATCGGGATCGACCGCGCACGGGCATATTCCATGATCCGTTTGACCGAGGTCTCGCCGAGCCCGCGTTTCGGAACATTGACGATGCGCTCGAACTTGAGATCGTTGAGCGGATTGGCGACCACTTCGAGATAGGCGATGGCGTCCTTGATTTCCTGCCGCTCGTAGAAGCGCGGGCCGCCGATGACGCGATACGGCAATCCCAGCGTGATGAAGCGATCTTCGATGGCGCGCATCTGCGCCGAAGCGCGCACCAGGATGGCCACCTCGTTCAGCGGATGATGCGACTTCTGCAGCCGCTCGATTTCTTCGCCGACCGTGCGGGCTTCTTCCTCGTCGTCCCACACGCCCGTCACGGTCACCTTCGCGCCGAGGTCGCCATCGGTGAACAGCGTCTTGCCGAGGCGGCCCTTGTTCTGGCCGATCAAGGCAGCGGCGGCTCCGAGGATGTGGCCGTCGGAGCGATAGTTGCGTTCAAGGCGAATGACGGTCGCGCCGGGGAAATCCTTGTCGAAGCGCAGGATGTTGTCGACTTCCGCGCCGCGCCAGCCGTAGATCGACTGGTCGTCGTCGCCGACGCAGCAGAGGTTCGGGCAGCCCTGCGCCAGCAACCGCAACCACATATATTGCGCGACGTTGGTGTCCTGATACTCGTCGACCAGCATGAACTTGAAGCGGCGATGGTAATCGGCCAGCACGTCCGGGTGCGTTTGGAACAGGCGGATGCACTCCAGCAGCAAATCGCCGAAGTCGCAGGCGTTGAGATCCTTCAGCCGCTGCTGATAGGCCGTATACAACTTGAGCCCGGTGCCGTTGCCGAAGTTCTGGCCTTCGCCTGCCGGGACCTTGTCCGGCGTCATGCCGCGATTTTTCCAGCTGTCGATCAGGTTGGCCAGCTGCCGCGCCGGCCAGCGCTCCTTGTCCAGCCCCTCGGCTTCGATCACTTGTTTCATCAGGCGCAGGCTGTCGTCCATGTCGATGATCGTGAAGCCCGACTTGAGCCCGACCAGTTCGGCATGCCGGCGCAGGATCTTGACGCCGATGGAGTGGAACGTGCCCAGCCACGTCATGCCCTCGACGGCACCGCCGATCAGGCTGCCGATCCGTTCGCGCATCTCTCGCGCGGCCTTGTTGGTAAAGGTGACGGCCAGCACTTGACTGGGGAACGCGCGGCCGGTCGCGAGGATGTGACCGATGCGGGTTGTCAGCACCTTGGTCTTGCCGGTGCCGGCGCCGGCCAGCACGAGCACTGGCCCATCCAGCGTCTCGACCGCCTGCCGCTGTTCGGGATTGAGCCCGGCGAGGTAGGGCGGCGCAGCCCCCTGCATGGCGCGCTGCGACAGGCTCAGGCCGCCCGATCGGGCCCCGCTGTCAGATCCCGCACCACCGCCGCCACCCGATCCGTCTGCGGCGGCGCTGTGGACAAAAGACGGCAATGTGAACGAGTTTGTCATGGGGGATGTATATCATAGCTGTTCGTGGCCACGATGCGGCGGCTGCCGTTACTCACAGCAGATCGGGTGCGCACGGCGGCATCACAAGGGCTGTTCCGAGGGACTGCAGGGCCGGCTGGAGTCTGGCTTGGCCACCTCAGCCTGTGGCAGAATGCCGGTCCTTAGCCCCGGCAGCGCGAATATGTGATACCGCTGGCACCACACACGGAGAGTTTCATGGCGCCGCGCGGTAAAGCCCCAGCATCCAAAGTCCAGCCGCCCAGGGGGCCGGCCGGCATGCCCTCCAAAGAGGACGTGCTGCAGTTCATTCAGGGCGCCACCGAAACTGTCGGTAAGCGCGAGATCGCGCGTGCCTTTTCGATCAAGGGCGATAATCGCATCGCCCTCAAGCTGTTGCTGCAGGAGATGACGGAGGCCGGGCAACTCTCCGGCAACCGCACCGCGCTGCAGGAGAAAGGCCGCCTGCCCGCCGTTGCCACGTTCGATATCGTCGGCCGCGATCCCGAGGGCGACTTGATCGCCGAGCCGCAAGTCTGGGACGACGCCAACGGCGCACGCCCCAAGACCGTCGTCCGTATGCCGCGCCGCTCGGGTGGCGACGAGCGCTTCACGCTCGGTGGCGGCGACCGCATTCTTGCCCGCACCATCCGCCTCACAGGCGATCGCTACGCTTACGCCGTCGAGCCGATCAAGAAGCTGCCCAAGGAACGCACCCGCGCGCTCGGTATCTTCCGCGCCAACACGGCATCAGGGCCCAAGGGCGGCGGCGTCATCGAACCCATCGACAAAAAAGAAATGCGCTCCTGGCCGGTCGACGTCCAACAGGCCGGCGACGCCAAGAACGGTGATCTCGTCCGCTTCGACTTGATCCGCGGCCGGCACGGCACCCCCCATGCCAAGATCGTCGAGAGCGTAGGCAACCCCAGTGATCAGCGGCAAATCTCGCTCATCGCCATTCACACGCACGGCATTCCCGACGAATTCCCCGCACGCGTACTGGAGGAAGTGCAGCATCTGCCTGCGCTGACGCATGACAAGCGCCGCGACCTCACGAACCTCCCGCTGCTGACAATCGATCCGGTCGACGCTCGCGACCACGACGACGCCGTCTACGCCACGTCAGACGCCGATGTCACCAATCCCGGCGGGTGGCGCGTCATCGTCGCCATCGCCGACGTCGCTGCCTACGTGCGGCCCGGCACGCTCCTCGACCGTGAGGCGCGGTTGCGCGGCAATTCGGTCTACTTCCCCGATCGCGTCGTGCCGATGCTGCCCGAACGCATCTCCAACGACCTCTGCTCGCTACGCGAACTGGAGGAGCGCCCGTGCCTCGCCGTCGAGATGATCTTCGACGCCACCGGCCACAAGAAGCGCCACACCTTTCACCGCGCGCTGATGCGCTCGGCCGCCAAACTCAGCTACCAGGAAGCGCAAGCAGCCATCGACGGCAAACCGACGCCGAAGGCCGCAGCCGTCCTCGAAACCGCGCTGAAGCCGCTGTGGGCTGCCTATGCCGCCGTCAGCCGCGCGCGTGATGGCCGTGCGCCGCTCGATCTGGATTTGCCTGAGCGCAAGATCGTGCTCGATGCGGCTGGTCGCGTCGCCAGCGTCATCGTGCCCGAACGTCTGACCGCCCATCGCCTGATCGAAGAGTTCATGATCCAGGCCAACGTCGCCGCCGCCGAAACGCTGGAAGAGAAGCGCACCAAGCTGATCTACCGGGTGCACGAGCAGCCATCGAAGGAGAAGCTCGCCTCGCTCGGCGATTTTCTGGCAACCCTCGAGCTGCAATTGCCCAAAGCGGGCAACCTGCGACCGCTGCACTTCAACGAGATCCTGACCAAAGCCAAGACCATGCCGAGTGCCGATCTCATCAACGAGGTGGTCCTGCGCTCGCAATCGCAGGCGGTCTATGCACCTGGCAATCTCGGCCACTTCGGCCTGAACCTCAAGCGCTACGCGCACTTCACCTCGCCCATCCGCCGCTACGCCGATCTGATCGTGCACCGCTGTCTCGTGCGCGCGCTGGGCCTCGGCAGCGACGGCATCACCGACGCCGAGTTGGGCGCGCTGACCGAGATCGCCGAGAACATCTCGCAGATGGAGCGGCGCGCCATGGCCGCGGAGCGCGAGACCACCGACCGCCTGATCGCCACCCATCTGGCCGACCGCGTCGGTGCTGAATTCCGTGGCCGCATCGCCGGCGTCACCAAGTCGGGACTGTTCGTCAAACTCGCCGACACCGGTGCCGACGGCTTCATTCCCATCTCGACGCTGGGCGATGATTTCTTCGTCCACGACCCCGCCAGTCACGCCCTCATCGGCGACCGCACCCGGCGCGGCTTCCGTCTCGGCGATACGGTCAACGTGCGTCTCGTCGAGGCGGTGCCGACCGCCGGCGCGCTGCGCTTCGAAATGCTCAGCGAAGGTCACAAGGATATGGTGGCCTCCGGTGGCGGCAAGGGCCTCCGCGGCACCCGCCGCGACCTTGGCAAAATGGGTGCCCGGCTCGGCCGGAAGGGGCCAAAGCGGCGGTAGAGCGCTTGTGTAAAGAAACTGCCCTGTTACGCGTCAGGTTAGCTGAGTGTCGCTTCCGGTGCCTTCGTTCATCGCGTCAGGCATCGAAGGTGTCGGCGCAATCGAAATCGTATTGCCTTGGCGCTTTTCCCGCCGAGCCGTTGACGAATCACGAGTTCGCATGAGACTCTCTACAGTATGGGCGATTTGGCTCGAACGCGAGTGCTGACAGGCTGGCATGCGACCGTCGCGCGCTGGTTGCTGCTCGGTGTCATGTTGCGCGCCTTGCTGCCGGTTGGCTACATGCCGCAGTTCGGCGTGCGCTCCGGCGAGTCTGCCGCGTTCGTCATCTGCAGCGAGCACGGACTTGTTCAGGCGGCCACGCCCGAGAGTGCACCTCGAGTCCCTGCCGAAGCCGCCCGCAAGGCGAGCGATGCCTGCGCGTTCGGCGCGCTCGCGCACCTGTTTCAGCCAGCAACGTCTGCCCTCTCATTCGGCATTCTATCGCCCGATACGGCTCGCGTAGCGCCGTTCGCTCACCTATCCACGCCACCGATCGACGTCGGTCCGCAGCTCGGCGCGCGTGCGCCACCGTCTTACTCCTGAACTGTTGCCTGAAGCCGTCGTGCGCCCTTTGCGCACATCGAACCCGTGCACGTTTCTGGAGCCTTCCATGTCTTGCTTTTTCGCTCGCCGAACGCGGGCGGTCGCCCTCTGCGCCGCAGTCGGCATCCTTTGCCTTACCTCGATACAATCCGCTTATGCCCACGGCGATCATGGCGGCGGTGCCGACGGCAGCGTGTTACCGCAGGGTATCACACTCGTCACGCTACAGTACGATATGGTCTCCTACAAACCGCTCAGCGATGCGCGGCTGAACGATCTCGCAACTGCCGGCGTCGAAGGTGTACACGCCATTCGCACCATCGCCGTGCCATCGCTTGCGCTGTCCTACGGCTTGACCAAAGATCTCACCATCACTGCGCGCCTTCCCTACCTCGCCAACCGCGACATACGCGAAACCGACATCGCCGGCCCCGGCATCACGGAGCGTGGCGGGGTCTACGGCTTCGGCGACGCATCGGCTTTCGCCACGTACCGGGTCTTGAACGATACCGCTGCTGGTCTCGACGCTGCCGTGATCCTAGGCCTCAAGGCACCCACCGGCCGCACCAATGCCCTCGATCGCGACGGTGTCCTTTTCGAGAGCGAGCACCAGCCCGGCAGCGGCTCGTGGGATCCCTCGATCGGTGCCGCCGCCTCCAAACAGGCGGGTTTGTGGAGTTTCAGCGCCAATGCGCTCTACACCCGCGCAGGCGCAGGCTTGCAGGACACGCGTCTTGGCGATCGCGCCAGCTACGGCATCGGCGCGAGTTACCGCTTGTGGACCAATGGCGGATCGCACGATCACGCCATGCATCTGGGCGGTCCCTTCGATGGCATGATGCGCCACGGCGGCGTCGATCATCCGCCCGCGCAAGCCTCGTCGAAAGTCGCGCTCGATGTTTCACTGGGCTTGAACGGCCAATGGAGCGGCGCGCAGACGATTGCCGGCGAGCGTGACGGCAACACCGGCGGCAACGTGGTGTTCCTGTCGCCAGGTGCCCGCCTCAGCGTCGACAACTGGTCAGGCTTCCTGAGTGTCGGCGTGCCTGTCGCGCGTCACCTCAACGGCATTCAATCCGAGCCCAGACTGCAGGCCACCACCGGCATCGCGGTTAAATTCTAATGCGCGTCGCATTTCTGCGTGCGCCGACCGTGTCTCTGTGCGGCATTCGCGACCGCTTATTTGTCGACGATGCCGCGCCTCAGCCTTCCGCCCCAAAGTCCTGATCGAAAGAGAACGCCATGCGCCCTTCTAAACTTTTGCTCGCCGTACTTTCGTTGCTTGTCGCGGGCGTTGTCTCCGCTCGCGCGCACGGCGACCAACCGCACCCCAAATGCAAAAAAGGCTACGTCGTGAGCGACGAGCACAAATGCGTCAAAGCCTAGGACCGGCCACGCGAAGGAACAATAAGGCTGTCCCAAACGCGACCCGACTGACTGCAGTTTTTCCGACGGCCCACGCGTCGACGCAGCGACCGCGCGCGGCATTGACGCGCGCGCCCCTGCAGCCCATGTTCAAGAGACACTTCCCGATCTCGAGTTTGGTCCCGTAGCGAGGTTTCGCCTTGGCTGTTGTCATCTCCGACCCGTCCGTATCCCATCGTTCCGGTCCGCGCGCCGCGTGGCCGGCACTGTGGCGCGGTTGGCAGCAGCGATGCCCGGCCTGCGGCGACGGTGCGCTCTATGGCAAGTATCTCAAAGTCGTCGATACCTGCGCCACGTGCGGTCAGGTCCTGCATCATCACCGCGCCGACGATGCGCCGCCCTACTTTACGATGACGATCGTCGCGCACATCGTGGTCGGGTTGGTGTTGGTGGTCGAGAGACAGTATCATCCCGAACTCTGGGTGCATGCGTTGCTGTGGGGACCGGCCACACTGGGCTTGTCTTTGTGGCTGCTCCCGCGCATCAAGGGGGCCTTGATCGGCCAGCAATGGGCCATGCGTATGCACGGGTTCGGAACCGATCCCGATCCGTCGCTGCCCGAGCCCTGGCCGACTGTCTCTGTCGCCGCGAGCAAACATGGCTGAAATGGACGCGTTGAAAAAAGAGTTCAGCGAGAAGCGCAATCCCGCCGCGAAGTTGTTGCGTCCCAAAGATGCCGCCACGCTGGTCATCGTCGATCGCACCGGCAACGAACCCAAGTTGCTGCTCGGCAAGCGCCGCGCCGATCTGGCGTTCATGGCGGGCAAGTACGTGTTTCCCGGCGGCCGGGTCGATCGCACCGATAAGTCGGTCACTGTCGCCTCGGATCTGCGCGAGAGCGAGATCGCCAAGCTTAAGGTCGGCATGCGCGGACTTCCCACCGCGACGCGGGCGCGCTCGCTGGCGGCCGCTGCCGTGCGCGAAGCTTACGAAGAAGCTGGGCTCATCATCGGCTCCTCGTCCGCTGGTGCGACCAAGACGCCGCCCGAAGGCTGGAAGACATTCTTCGCAGCCGGATACGCCCCGGCACTCGCCGGCATCACGTTTTTCGCACGCGCCGTAACGCCACCCGGCCGGCCGCGCCGATTCGATACCCGCTTCTTCTGCATCGATGCCTCGGCCATCGTCGAGCGGCAGGCGATCAATGACGGTGAATTGAGCGGTCTCGAGTGGGTGACCATGGAGGGTGCCCGCGCTTTGGATCTGCCGCGCATCACCCGCGTCGTGCTCGAGGATTTGGCCGAACAACTCGACAACGGCTCGCTTGATCACGGCACCAATCCCGTGCCCTACTACTACTACCGCAACGGCGCGTTCAAACGTGACCTCATCACCGCCTGAGCATCGCGCCGAACGCTGCGCAGATCACCCACGACAAGCCGCCAAACGGCAAGCTTCGCCGCGGTTTACAACCCCTCCACGGTCATAATTTTTCGTCATGTGTGGACGGCACCCACGACAAGGTCCAGATTGGCGCGGTCACCAATACGCTGAAATTGAGTGACGACGCCCCACCCGACCCCGGCCACGTCGTGTAGGGTGTAATAGGCGCAGCCGTATTACACCGACGTCACCCTGCAGCGGTGCAATACGCTCCGCTATGGCACCCCACGGCTTCGTCGCAAAACACCTTTGTCCACACCGGCTTCAGCCGTGTGGTTTTAACCAGTTCCAGCTCACTTTATGCCCCCATAACAGGGGCGGGACGTGATGCCGGGGATCGGGGTGTGATGCGTGGCATCACGTCCCGCTTTGCCGCCGGGGAGCAGCTCGAAAAAAGCCGTCCGCGTTGATCAAACGCATCAGGGGTTCGAGGCCATGTGTCCTCGTTCGAGCGTGGTGCGAAGCGTGACCAGCACCATCCTGTCCGGCATTTTATTCAGACGGTTGCTTCAGGTTTTCCGGTCGCACTTCGAACCATCGACACAGCGCTTTGCCGCAATAGCCGTTATACGCTGCCTGCCTCGGCGACTTCACCTCAGCTCCGTCTGACCAGCTCCCAGATCGGGGTCCGAGTACGCGCACGGTCCACCCCCCAGACGATTTGGATGCAAAAGCGATATCACACCACGTCACAACCTGCACGCGCAAGCTGCTGAAATGGCTAATTTCATCCGCAAGGCCGGCGACCCATAAAACTCATACTCAGTATACCGCTGACTAACGATGTTTGCGGGATCAGTTGCCGAATTAGTCGCTCACCCCGGATCGACATCCGTCTTGAATGAGGCGGGGCGCACGGCTTCTGTCGGGTAGGAGTACGAGGCATAGCGGATGCACAGCAGCGCCAGCGCCAGTAACAGGATGGTGCCGGACACGATCAGCAACTCCGGTCCCGGCGGCTGCGTGTGATTGACGAATGTGATCAGGTGCCGCGTCACGGCGGTGATCGCGACATAGATCAGAAATCGCACCGGCATGTGGTTGGTCTTGAAATAGATGCCGACCATGGCCCCGATTTCGAGAAAAATAAACAGCAGCAGCAGGTCGTCGATCGAGGCATGCGGCTGCTTCTTGAACATCTCGACGAACGACCAGCCGGCCGCCCAGACGGTCGCGGCCCCGATCAAGAACAGTCCGACGTAGTGGAAGATATCCACCAGCAGCGTGCCGATCGGGCGCAGGTTGCGATGCCACGCCTCGCCCACGCTCGCGAGATCAAGGCTGCGTGAAGTCTTGGGATCTCGTCGTTCAGCCACCGGCACGCCTCCACCTGGAAATCAACGACGCGTCTGGCTGTAGGCGACATAAGCCGCTGACGGGGCGGCGACCACCGCCCACACGAGCGACCACTCGAACGATTGCCCCAGGCCGAAGCGGTTGAGCGCAAAGAAAATCACGCCCGCCAGTGCCCCATGCAACGCCATGCGACCGAGTGGCAGATCATTCTGCGGTTCGTCGGCCATGGCGTCGCTTCCTCGTGCCGATCGGCGATCCCTAGGGGTTGGTCCACGTCGACAGCCTACGTCTTCTTCTCGGCGGGTGGCGCCGCTGCTGCTGCCGCAGCTGCCTTGGCATCAAGATCGGCCAGCCGCTTTTTCCAGCCACCAACGCTCGAGCCGTCGTAGAGGCTCGGGTCGGTCAGCGCCGTAAAGCCACCGTCCGGCGACGAGGCTTGGCGACCGATCTGCGAGCCGGGCTTTGGCGGCGCGCCCTTGGCGTAGCCGTCGATAACCTTCTCCAGCAGTTCCGGCGTCAGATCTTCGTAGGTGTCGGAAAATACCTGCACCATCGGCGCATTGGCGCACGCGCCCGCGCATTCGACCTCCTCCCACGAAAACGCACCGTCTGCGGAAAGGTGGAACTGGTCCTTGTGGATCTTCTTGCGGCACACGTCTTTCAAGCCCTCGGCACCGCGCAGCATGCATGGCGTCGTGCCGCAGACCTGGATGTGCGCCTTGGTGCCGACCGGGGCCAACTGGAACTGGGTGTAAAACGTCGCCACCTCGTAGACGCGGATGTAGGCCATGCCGAGCCGGTCGGCGATGACCCGGATCGCCGGCTCGGGCAGCCAATTGGCGTGCTGCTCCTGCGCTCGCATCAGCAACGGGATGACGGCGGAGGCCTGCTTGCCGGGCGGATACTTGGCGAT
The DNA here is from genome assembly GCA_025359165.1 of Hyphomicrobiaceae bacterium. Lineage (GTDB taxonomy): Bacteria > Pseudomonadota > Alphaproteobacteria > Rhizobiales > Hyphomicrobiaceae > JABFRJ01. The sequence goes on along the minus strand of JANYHG010000175.1, from coordinate 16,133 downwards.
CGTCGCTTGCGCCCATGCCTCGTTCTCTGGCGTAAAGGCGAATGACTTCGGCTGGGTCGGGTGCAGGCGGCGAACGGACATGCGGGCGGGCCTCTCGGTGTTTGGCACTGTGTAGCGAACGCCGTCGCCGGGCTCAATGGGCAAACGGTAGCGGTCGCCGCGCAAGGATCTACACCGCAACCGCAGCCCGTTGCCGCGCGCCGACACTGCGCCGGATCAACTCCAGCGCGATCACCACGTTCGCCACATTCCAGGCGATGCCGTTGAGGAAGGCTGCGTGGTAGCCGCCGCTGAGGTCGTAGATGATCCCCGACAGCCAGCCGCCCACGGCCATCCCCGCGACGGTCGACATCAATACCGCGCTGACGCGGGTGCCAGCTTCGGATGCTGGATACAACTCGCGCACGATGATCGCGTAACTCGGCACGATGCCGCCCTGGGCAAGACCGAACAGGCCGGAAATAACGTACAGCGCGGCGAGGCCGTCGAACGGCAGAAACAGCGTCAGCATCAGCGCCTGCAGCGACGAGCCGAGCGCCAGCGCATAGAGCCCGCCGATACGATCGGAAAGATACCCCGACACCAGCCGGCTGACGACACCGCCGATGAACATCAGCGACAGCATTTCCGCCCCGCGCTTGACGCCGTAACCGAGGTCGCCGCAGTAGGCCACGAGATGCACCTGCGGCATCGACATGCCGACGCAGCAGGCGATACCGGCGAACATGAGCAGCGCCTGCAGTGCATTCGGATTGAAGCCGAGCGGGCGACCACCGTTTTCCCGACTGGCCGTCGTCTGTGCAAGTGTCGGCGCGGGCTGCGGCGGCGCGTGCCGACGCATCAGCAGTGCCAGCGGTGGAATCGTGATGAGGCAGAAAATGCCCGTGGCGGCATACGTCGTACGCCAGCCATAAGCCTCGATCGCCCATGTCAGCAGCGGCGGCCAGACGGCACCCGCCACGTAGTTCCCGCTCGCCACCAGCGCCACCGCAATACCGCGTCGGCGCTGGAACCACAGCGAGATATCGGCCACCAACGGCCCGAATGTCGAGGAGCCCCCGAGCCCGCCGATCAACGCGCCCTGGATCAGCATGAACTGCGTCATGTTCTGCGCCAGGCTTCCGGCGAGATAACCGATGCAGAGAAAAATCGCGCCGAGATGCAGCGGCCACGTGATGCCGCGTCTGTCCGCCATGCGGCCATAGAAAATGCCGCCGGCTGCTAGGCCGAGCATCGTCAGAGTGTAGGGCAACGACGCCGTGCCCCGGGTGACGCCGAATTCCGCCTGCACCGCCGGCAGTGCTACCGCCACCGACCACATCCCGACGCCGCCGATCGTGCCGATCAAAATCGCCGCAACGAGCCTGATCCACGCGTAACGGGATTCGATGTCCGGATGAGCACTGGCGTCAGCGGCGGTCATGAGAAACTTTCAGAAGTGTCGCTGATCCGGGCCTTCGCCCAAATCAGCGAAATGTGAGTCGCGATGGCGCAAATGACCTACTTCACGAAGCCGCTTTCCTTGGCTTTCAGCAGGGCCACCACCACCGAGTTGACCGGTGTGGCGATGCCGAGTTTGCCGCCCTCGCGCGGGATGGCTCCGTTGATATTATCGATTTCGGCGCGTTTGCCGGCCATATGATCGAGCAGCATCGACGGACGCGCGCCAAGGATTTTCTGGCCGAAATCCCAGACGTACCGCACCGGATCGATGAAATCCAACTTGATGCCGCGGGCACGCGCGACATGGAAGCCCTCGGTTGCGCAGGCACTCGCCACGCTCCACCCGTGTGGCGAAGCCTGCAACTCGCCGACACGCAATCCGGTCATCGCGCAGGGCCCGGAGTATGTCACGTTACACAGCAGTTTCTCCCACACCATTTTGTGGATGTCGTCGAACGCCAGCACCTTGAAACCGCCCTGCTCCCAAGCCTTTTTGACCGTCTCGATGCGCGGCGTCAATCCGCCGGCCATCTCGCCCAGCCGTACGAATTCCATCCCGTTGTGATGCGCGTGGCCCGGTCCCTTCATCGACGCGCCGAAACCGCCGACGACACCGATCATGGTGCGCTTGGCACCGACGATCTCGCCGACGCGGTCGGCCGAGCCGAGACCGTTCTGGATGGTGAGAATAGGCGCGTCCGACTTGGCGATGACGAGCGCATTGTGCGCCGCCGCTTCGACGCCGTCGTCCTTGGTGGCGATGATGACGAGATCGGCGTCTTTCACGTCGCGTGCATCGGTCGTCGCGTTGAGCCGCACCGTGCGGTCGCCGCTCGCACCCTCGACGCGCAGGCCCTTGTCCTGCATCGCCTTGACGTGTTCGGCCCACGTATCGATCGCCCACACCTCGTGTCCGCCATCCGCCAGCAACGCCGCATACACCGAGCCCATGGCCCCCGTGCCAAGGATCGCAATTTTCATGGGAGGTCTCCGTGTTGAATTGTCTGAGGCGACTATAACGGGCTATGCGGCCCCGTGTCTGCAGCGCATCACGAGTGCTGCATTGCGCCTGGAATGACAGCTATAAACTCAACGGTCATTTGTATGCGATGTGCACCATGGCTTTGCAGGGATCACGGCCCTAAACTCGATTGTCATGTGCGCGCTGCATAAATATGTACTTCGCAAATTTGTGCAGCGCAGACACGGGACCGCCAAGCGCTGCAAAATCATCATCACCACTCCCCGAACCGATACCCGCGCACTTTCGCGCTGCCCGTGATGCGTTCGATCGTGTCGTGGCTGATGGTGATGCGCGTTTTGCGGCTGGTGAGCCAGCTGATCATGCGATCCTTCATCTCGGCACGCACGTCGGCGTGCGCCTCCGACACGCCCAGATCGCTCTGTTCGTGCGGGTCGGCATCGAGGTCGAACAGCTGTGGTGCGAACCGTTCGAAATGCACATATTTCCACCGCTTCGTCCGCACCATGAACCCGCGCGCCTGATCCGCCGCGAGCCCGAGATGCCGTCGCGCATGCCGGAGCGCAAAATCGGAATCGCAGTGCGCGGCGGTGCGCCACGTCGCCGGCGCCGCGCCGCAAAGCAGCGGCACCAGCGACGCCCCCTCCAGCCGATGCGGTGCGGGCGGCGCACCCGCCATCTCCACGAACGTCGGCACGAGATCGATCGCTTCCACCAGATCGGCCACCACGTGCCCGCGCGTAGCGTCCGCCCCCGCCCGCGGGTCCATCACGACAAGCGGAATGCGCACCACTTCCTCGTGAAACAGCTCTTTTTCGCCGAGCCAGTGGTCGCCGAGATAATCGCCGTGATCGGACGTGACGACGATGATGGTATCGTCGGCCAACCCGCGCTTTTTCAGATGCGCGAACACGCGGCCTAGATGATGATCGAACTCGCTGATCAGCCCCATGTAGGTGGGAATGACCGCTTCGCGCACCTCGTCGCGGGAAAAGTTGACGCTCTCCTCGTGCTTCATGAACGCGGCGATGACCGGATGCGGATGCGCGCGCTCGTGTGCACTGCGATTGACGGGCAGCATGTGCGTGACGCCATACATGTCGTGATACGGCGCAGGTGCGATATAGGGCCAGTGCGGCTTGATATACGACAGGTGCAGGCACCAGGGCTGGTCGCCGGCCGCATCGATGAAATCGAGGGCGCGATTGGTCATGTACGCCGTTTCTGAATGCTCAGCCTTCACGCGCGCAGGCTTGCGCGCGTTGCGCATCGACCAGCCGCTGAGCACCTCGCCGTTGTCGCCTTCGACCGAGTTGGCGTGTGTGTGCCAGGGGTTGTCGCCGGCATAGCCCAGTTGCCGGAGCCATTGGTTATAGGCGAGGTCGGTCGGGTTGCTCTCTTCAGGGTGAAGTCCGTCGTCGCGTTCGAATTCTTCGAAGCCGCAGGCGGTGGCGGATATACCGGGATCGTTACTCTGGGCAACCCCGAGCCGCTGCAGGCTTTCGCTGTCCGGCTTGAAATGCGTTTTGCCGACCAGTGCCGTGCGATATCCCTGCGGCTTCAGGTAGTCGCCGATCGTCATCTCGTCGATGCGCAGCGGGAAGTTGTTGTAGGTTGCGCCGTGCGTGATGTTATAGCGGCCCGTGTAGAACGACATGCGCGATCCCCCGCACACCGGCGACTGCACGAACGCCCGATCGAACCGGACGCCGCGCTTGGCCAATGCGTCGATGTTCGGCGTCTTGATATGCGGATGGCCCGCGCAGCCGAGATAATCCCACCGCAACTGGTCGGCCATGATGAATAGAATGTTCGGCTTACGCTGCGCCATGACTGACCGTGACTTACATGACTGACCGTGACTTACGTGACTGACCGTGACTTTACGTAACTGACTGTGAGTGAATATCCCGAGAATTAGAAGATTTGGTAGCGGTGCGAAAGAGTGCGCGAACGGCTCCAGCGTGGCCGCACGGCGATCTGATTGCCTCCCCCTCGCGGGGGAGGGTTAAGTGGTGGGGCGGGCGAGCGTGGGTGGGACGAGGAAAAGCTATGCAAGCGACGTAAGCGCGAACAAATATCCCTTCATATTCCTCCCATTTGATCCTCACCTCCCGTGCAGAGATTTGAGCAGATCATAGTGGCTGGGCAGGCTTGCCGCCAGATCGTTGGCGCGATTGATCACGTCGGCGAACAGCGGCTCGGCCTGCTTCACGAAATCCTTGCGATGCTGCAGCAGAGGCAACACCCGCTTCGGCCGCCGTCCCATGCCGGCGAGGATCGCGTAGTAACTGCCGTTGGTCCAATAATTGTCGAACTCGACATCGAACGCCGTGTAATACGTATCTTCGTCGGTGAGCGGCATGTTGACCGGCAGACCAGCGTCATACTGCGCCAATTTGTGTTTGATGTTGTCTGACAGTTTCAATTCGTGCCGGTTTGCGCGCCAGAACGGCGTGTCGTCGCGTTCGGTCGACAAGAAGTGGGCTTGCACGAAATCGCGACTGTCGTCGAACATCGTTTCGATCTTACGATTGAATGCGTCGATCAGAACCGGATCGAACGATCGATCCGGGAAATGTTTCACCAACTGGAAGATCGCCGCGTAGATGAAATAGATCCCCGTCGATTCCAGGGGCTCCAGGAAGCACGACGACAATCCAATCGAGACGCAGTTCTTGACCCATGTGCGCCGGTTGCGACCGACCCTGAACTTGATCTGATTGAGGTTCGTATTTTCCGGCAGGCCCCAATGCTGGAGAAATTCGCTCGTTGCCTCGTCTCGCGACACGAATTTGCTCGAATAGACATACCCGGTGCCGACCCTGCCCAGCATCGGCGTTTTCCAGCACCAGCCGTGGCGCATTGCTGTCGACGTGGTGTAAGGCTCGATGCCGTGGCGCTGCTCGTGTTCCTCGCTCACGGCCTGCGGGCAGGCCACGGCGCTGTCGCAGAACAGGTGATCGCTCATATCGAGGAAGGGTTCGGCCAGCGCCTTGTTGATCAGCAAGCCACGGAAACCCGTGCAGTCGATGAACAGGTCTGCAGCTAATGGTCCGCTGGCTGTCGTGGTGACGGCTTCGATTGCGCCATCGGACGCCATCACGACGTGCTCGATGTCGTCGACGACATGGTTCACACCCCAACCCACGCCCAGTTCGCACAGATAAGCAGCGACCAGATGAGCATCGAAATGCCAAGCGTACCGATAGGCCCGATCGCCCTCCGCAGCGCGGGGTGCCAGATTGGCGTCCAGCAACCGCGGCTCCGCAAAGCAACTATAGTCGACCGGTTCGGCGGTTTTGCCCTCTTTGAAATTCTTCAGCCAATAGTGCGTGAGCGGCACGCCACCGCGATTGGGAATGATGCCGAACGGGTGATAGAAATGGGTTTTGCCACCTTGCGGCGTGGTGCGCCAATTGACGAACTTCACCGCGCCCTTGAACGACGCGTTGCAACGGCGCATCCACTCTTCCTCGGGAATGCCGAGAAAGTCGAAGAAGACAGGTTGCAGGTTCGGAACCGTCGCCTCGCCGACACCGATCTTGGGTGTGGTACGAGATTCGACGAGCGTGATTTTGACCGTTTTGGCCAACGCTTTCCAGAGATAGGTTGCGGTCATCCAGCCTGCCGTGCCGCCACCCACGATCACGATACTGCGAATTTTGTCGTCCATCTGCATTTCCCCCGGAAATCGTCCCCACGCCCGCCGCACGTAGGGCGAGCATAGGGAGACTACCGGAGGCTGTCATCGACAGAAAGTAAAACGTGCAGAATATCGAGCGGTGACGCTAGCCGACGCCGTCTTCGCCATCGAATCTGTAAACCGTCGAGCAGAATTCACAGGTCGCGCTCAACGCGCCGCTCTCGTCTCGAAGATCGGCAAGTGCGGCGGCATCGAAACCTTGCAGATAACCAAGGAGCCGGTCGCGAGAGCATCGGCATTCCGCGGTCAGCGGCGTGGCGGTGCGCTGGGTGACACCCTCCTCGTGGAACAGCCGGTAGAGCAGCCGTTGCGGGTCGAGAAGCGGGTCGATCAACTCGTGATCTTCGGTGGTTCCGGCCAGCAGCCGAATGCGGTTCCAGTCTTCGTCGTGCTCGCCTTCCAGGCTGGCATCGCGCTCTTCGTCGCTCGCCGTCGGCGCAGCGGTCATGCCGCCGGTGCGTGCCACCTGTTGGATCATCAGTCCACCGGCACGCCACCTGTATGCGCCATCGGCAAAGTGACGGGCGACCGCGACACGGATCAATGTCGGTAATTGCTCGGACTGGCGGAAATACGTGTGAGCCGCCTCGGTCAGCGTCTGGTTCTCGAGCGCGACGATGCCCTGGTAACGATCCATGTCGCCGCCCGGGTCGATTGTCATTGCCAGATAGCCTTTGCCGAGCAGCCGCGCCTGCTTGTGTGCCGGTGTTTCCGGGGCATCGGCGATCGCCGTCGCGCTTTCTGGCACCACGCTCGCATACCCGCGCAACTTTCCCGGTGCCATATAGTCGGCCACCAACAGACCAAGCGGTCCGTCGGTCTTGGTCTGCAGGATCAGCTGCCCGTCGAACTTGAGCGCCGAGCCGAGCAGCGCGGCCAGCACGATCGCCTCGCCGAGGGCCACGCTCACGACATCTGGATACGCGTGACGCGACAGGATCTCGTCGACGAGCGGGCCGAGCCGCACCAGCCGACCGCTGACGCCGTTCAAGCGCGTGGCGAATGGCATCACGAGGTCGTCGGAAGTGCGGACAGGATCGCGAGGTTGGGTCAAAGTCTGGAGCTCGGTCATGTGGAGTTGCCGGGAAACGTCCGCTTACCTAATCGTCCCGCGCCGCCGCAACAAGCCTGCGACACTACGGATCAGTGATGCGGAACGTTCAGTGTTGTCCATCTCGCATGTGCGTGGTATGCCACATATCAGAAACTCAGACGGAGAGATGACCATGGCTTCTGCTACCATTTCCACGGACTTCGACCGCAGTGCACAGACTGTTCGGGCCACTTGGTTCAAGCGCTTTTTGCTTGGCCTGGACCGCGCCCTGACCTCGTCTGCGGTTGGCGCACGCGGGTTCTGATCTCGACTTTGCCACCGCGTCCGGCGTGTTAAAGGTGGGCTCTCACTTTTGGCAGCGGACGATACATCATGAAGATCCTCATACTCGGCGCCGGCGCGCTCGGCGGCTACTTCGGTGGCTGGCTGGCCCAGAACGGCGCCGAAGTTGTTTTCCTGGTCCGGCCGGAGCGGAAAGCTGCACTCGACCGTGACGGCCTCAGGATCGAAAGCCCGGTAGGCGCACTCGCCCGCCGTGTGCACGCCATGACGCGCGATGCGCTCACCGACGCGTCTTACGATATCGTTCTCCTCACCGCGAAAGCCTACGATCTCGACAGCGCTATCGACGCCATCCGTCCGGCCATGGGTCCGGCCACTGCCGTGCTGCCAATTCTCAACGGCATGAAGCATATCGACCGGCTCGTTGCAGAGTTCGGCACCAGCAGGGTGATCGCCGGTCTGGCCAAGATCCAGGCGACGCTTAAACCCGACGGCACCATCCTCACCATGGGCGACTGGAACGAGATCGTGTTCGGCGAGCTCGACGGTCGGATGAGCCAGCGCGTCGTCGAGCTCGCAGCCTTGTTTCCAACACCGCAGGTACGCGCTCAGGCGGTACCGGACATCGCGTTTCAGCTCTGGCGCAAGCTCGTCCATCTCGGCACCGTCGCCAGCGTCACGTCATTGACGCGGCAGGCGATCGGCATCGTTAATCAGACTGCCGACGGCCCCTGGTTGATCGAGAGCACGCTGCGCAGCATCGCCGCCATCGCCAGTGCCGAGGGCTATCCGATCCCCGAGCCGATGATCCAGGATTATCTGAAAGTTTTCGGTGCCGCCGGCAGCACCTACAAAGCCTCGATGCTCCGCGACATGGAGCGCGGCGGCCGTACCGAGGGCGCGCACATTCTCGGCTACCTCGCCGAAAAAGCTGCCCGTCACGGCGTCCCCAATCCCATCTTCCGCATCGCCGCCACCAATACCCAAGCCTACGAAATCGCGCTGGCTGGATAACAACTCAACCCTTCGCCAGCGGATGATGGGTAAAGACGAGGTGTTTCAGCCGCTCCTGCAACACGTGCGTGTAGATCTGCGTGGTGGAAATGTCGGCGTGGCCGAGCAATTGCTGCACCACACGAAGATCGGCACCACGGTCGAGAAGATGCGATGCGAAGGCGTGGCGAAGCACATGCGGCGACACTTTCGCCGGATCGAGCCCGGCTTCAAGTGCGAGATCCTTCAGATCCTGCCCCAGCCGCTGCCGCGTCAAATGTCCCTCCGCCCCGCGCGACGCAAACAGATAGTGCCGGCTCGCCCCGGTCGCCAGGGATATCCCGGCGCGCGCCTCTGTTGCCGCGAGAAACCGCTGCAATGCTGCGACCGCCGGTCCCGTCAACGGCACCAGCCGCTCGCGTCCACCTTTGCCTTTTATCGTCATGACACGGCCGTCGCCAGCCAGCACGCTGCGCGGCAACGTCACCAGTTCGCTGACGCGAAGCCCGGTCGCATACAGCACTTCGAGCAGCGCCAGCAGCCGTAAGGCGCGCAAGACGTCGGTGGCGTCCGCCGCTGCGGTCACCCGCTCGGCGGCGGTTGCAAGCAACCGGTCGACATCCGCGATGGACAGGATTTTTGGCAGCGCACGCGTTTTTTTAGGCCCGCGCACCAGTTCGAAAGCATCTTCGTCGATGACCTCGCTCGCAACCAGAAACTTCGAGAACTGCCGCAACGCCGACAACCGCCGCGCCCGTGACGCAGGTGCCAGCCCCTGACGGCCCAATCCCTCGAGGTAGCTCGCCACGTGTCGCCGCTGCACCGCGTCGAGATCCAGGCGATCGGCGGCGATGAAACCGAGAAAGTCCTCGATGTCGCGCCGATAGGCATCGATCGTATTCTGTGACGCCCCGCGCTCGGCTTGCAGCATCTCGAGATAAGCCTGCAGATGCGCCGATGCCTCGGTATCGTTTTCCTCCCGCAGTGTCATGCGCCACCGCTGCGCGGCCACTGTGCGAGCAGCGCTTCGACGCCGAGGGCGCGTGCGTCCCGATCAAGCCCACTCCGGCGGAGCGCGCGGATCGTATCGCCCAAAGCGATCAGATGCACACCGTCGGCACCCACCGGCCCGAACGCGCGCAGCGACAGCAGAATGGTACGGGCTTGGTCCTTCTTTTTCGCAGCATCCTGCAGCTGTGCCAGCACGCCGGTGTCGGGCAGATAGCCCATCGACGGTTGCGGCGTACGGCTCGCCGCTTCCCACAGAGGGATCGGAACGTTCACGTCGGTCGCGTCCAGGACCGTCGCGAGCCGATGCAAAAGATCAGCCGAAAATCGTCCGCGCTTCACCATGTCGTCCAGCGCTTCCAGATTGCGCTCGCGGCTTTCCTCGCTCAGTCCCGGCTCGCCGATGTCGATCAGCGCCAGCCAATGACGCGCTCCGGCCGAATTCGCGAACTCCCGCGCGCGCCGCGTGTCGCCGGCAGCAATCGCGATTTCGATCGCGGTGTCGACGTTTGCACGCACATCCGGTGACGGCGTCACGTTAGCCAGCATCGGCCCGAGCACGCGCGCCATCGGCAGATACAAACCCTTCTGCCGCGCATCGTCGAGGGCCGAGCGCATCAGTTGCAATTTGCGCGGCGCGGCCGTCTCGGCGGCAATCTGACGAATGGATTCCGCGCGTCGCAGCGCGGGATCATCCGCGCCTTCGCTGGCTGCGCGATAAGCCGCCGCCAACTGCTCGGCGTCGATCGCCCACAGGCGTGCTGCCGCTTCCGCAGCGGCCACCCGCACCCGCGGTTCAGCGGTCTCCTGCAATGCAAGGGCTGCGACCAAGGCCGGCTCCGCCCGGTCGATGACCTGCTCCGGCGCGACCGGGCCCAACAGTTCGAGCAGGCGATAGTCGAGAACGCGCACTTGTTTTGGTGGCGTCAACGGAGCTTTGCCGTGACCCGCCAGGGCGTCGAGTGCCGCCAGCGCGACCGGAGCGTCGACGCTTTCCTCGCGTGCGAGATCGGCCGCCACCCCCGCGCCGCCGGGATTGCTCGCCACCGCCGCGCAATAGCCCGCCAGCAGATGCAACTCCCCGCTGATTTGTTTCGGCAGATCGGCGCGTCGGCCCATCAGCCCCTTGGTCGTCTGGCAGGCGGCTTCGCGTTTGCCGATCGCCAGATCGCGGCGCAGCGCGAACGACTGAAAAATCGGATCGTCGGGCGATGTCGCGTCCAGCCGGGCGCCCATGGCACCGATCAGGCCTGAGCGATATAGCGCCTCGAGGCGAACGGCATCGAAATGCGCAGGCGTCTGCCCCCCGGCGGGCGCATCGGCGGAGGCGCTCAGTAAGCGCTGCCACAGCGCATGTAAGGCCGCCGACTTGGGCGGCATCGACAGGCCAGCGAAAATCTCTTCGACCGCTTTGACGTCGAGCCCCCGCCAGGCATCGAGCGGCAGCCCGCTACCATCGGTGGTCAGCGCCGGCTCCAGTTCGAGGCGTTCGATTTTGGACGCATTGGACGCCTCTCGCGCCGCTCCCATCGATCCGAACTGGGATCCGAACTGGGATCCGAACTGGGATCCGAACTGGGGTCCGGGTTGCGAGCCAGCGGCTGCGCGCGCGTATTCAGGCGGCGCATCGCTTCCAGGGTACGCCGAGCCGAAGCCCGGTTGCCCTCCCGATTGCCCCGCTGGTGGGACTGCCACCCGCGACCCGCTATTGTTGTGGAAAACGCCGTCCATCGGCGACAGCGTCGGTTGGGGAGGTTCGGCAGCGCGGCGCGAGCGGCGTGCGGCCTCGTCCTTCTCTCGAAACGGGTTCCAGGCCTCCTGCGCCTCGCCCGGCACCACTGAAACTACGGCCGCCATCAACGTCAGCGACGCCACGGACTGCCACATCTTCTTCATTCCGGACGTCCTCGCTGCCGGTCAACGCGTTACGGCATGACCCGGAAAATACTGCTATTGCCGCACTTTGACGCCTGACACCGTCGCGCGGATTTCCCGTTGCGACGGCTCGAAGTACTCCGACAGGACAAACAGTCCACCGGTTACCAACCCCACCGCGAACCCTAACACGAGGACAAATCTGAACAGGCTCGGCATGTAGCGTTCCGTGTCTCTAGGCGGTATGTAGGGGCTAGAACCGGGCACCATTATGACCCAGAAACAGGACTTCGCCCAAATCTGCGTGTGCGCAACTCACGACACGGCATAAATAACCGGGGCATAAGCCTTTCGGTGACTACCAAGGGTTACGTACGTCCATGCATGCCGACTCTCCACCCGCTTCCGAGCCGCGCAGCCCATTGGCTGCCCAGGTCCGCGAAGCTCTTGGTCGCCGCAACATCGTCATGGTCGGGCTGATGGGGTGCGGAAAGACTTCGGTCGGTCGCCGCACGGCGCTACAACTCGGCCTGCCCTTCGTGGATGCCGACGAAGCGATCGAGCAAGCCGCCGGCCGAACGATCAAGGAGATTTTCGACGAGCATGGCGAAGCCTATTTCCGCGACGGCGAGCGACGGGTCATCGCGCGCCTGCTGCGTTCGGCGCCGCAGGTTCTGGCGACCGGCGGCGGCGCGTACATTAATGCTGAAACCAGAGCGGCCATTGCCGATTGCGGTGTTGCGGTCTGGCTCAAAGCCGAATTGCCGATGCTGATGCGGCGGGTCCTTAAACGTTCCAACCGTCCGCTCTTGCAGGCCGCCGACCCCGAGGCGGTCATGCGCGGGTTCATGACCGCCCGCTACCCGATTTACGAAAAAGCCCACGTGACAGTCGAAAGTCAGGACATCACCCACGATGCCATGGCCGCAAAAGTGATAGAATCGCTGCACGAGTATTTCTCGCACAACGCGCCGGATGCCCAGTCATGACCAGAACTTCGACGCGGAAGATCCCGGTTGCGCTCGGCGACCGCAGCTACGAGGTCATGGTCGGTAGCGGCCTGCTCGCGCGATCGGGCCAGCTTTTGGCCGATCACTTCGGCCGTGCACGTGTCGCCGTCGTCACTGACGAAAACGTAGCAGCGCACCATCTCGGCACCGTCATCGAGAGTCTCGGCGACCGCTGCCGTGGCAGCATCGTGTTGCCGCCCGGTGAACAGACCAAATCGTTCGCTCGCCTGGATGAGCTCTGTGATCGGCTGTTGGCGCTGGGCGTCGAACGTGGTGACGTGATCGTTGCCCTTGGCGGCGGTGTGATTGGCGATCTCACCGGCTTTGCGGCGGCCATTCTGCGACGGGGCGTACGTTTCGTGCAGATCCCGACGTCGCTGCTGGCACAGGTCGACAGTTCCGTCGGCGGCAAGACGGGCATCAATACCGCCCACGGCAAAAATCTCGTTGGTGCCTTCCATCAGCCGGCGCTTGTTCTGGCCGATATCGATACGCTCGCAACGCTGCCAGCGCGCCAGATGCGGGCCGGATATGCCGAAGTGGTCAAGTACGGTCTGCTCGGCGACCTGGCGTTCTTCGAGCGGCTCGAACAGGGCTGGCGTCCGGTGTTCGGAAACGATCCCGCAGCCATCGCCGCGGCGGTCGAAACCAGCGTCGCCGCCAAAGCCGCCGTCGTCGCGCGCGACGAAACCGAACAAGGCGATCGCATGCTGCTCAATTTGGGCCACACCTTCGGTCATGCGCTCGAAGCCTGGGCCGGCTATTCGGACCGGCTGTTGCACGGCGAGGCGGTGGCGATCGGCATGGCGCAGGCGTTCAGGTTCTCTGAGGCCGAAGGTCTGTGCGCCCCCGGCATGGCCGAGCGGGTCGCACGTCATCTGGCCGACGTCGGCTTGCCCACTGTGATCGCCGATATATCAGGTGCCGATCGGCCCGCCGTGGCCACGCTGCTGGCGCTGATGGCGCAGGACAAAAAAGTCCGCGATGGACAGATGACATTCATTTTGTTGCGCGGCATCGGCCAGTCGTTCGTCAGCCGCGACGTGACGCCGGATGCCGTCGAAAAATTCCTGCAACGTGAACTGAAATTGCCCGCAAGCGGCAACCGCGAAAGACAAGCTCGAAGATGACACTCGAAATCGGCGTGATCCTGGTCGCCATCGTGGTGCTGCTGGTGTTGTCGGCCTTCTTCAATGCGAGCGAGACGTCGCTGACCGCATCGTCCAAGGCCCGCATGCATCAGCTGGCCGAGGAGGGCGATGTGCGCGCCAAACTCGTCAACCGCCTGATGGGCAATCCGGAGCGGCTGCTGGGCGCGGTCCTGCTCGGCAACACGCTCGTCGACGTGCTCGCGGCATCTCTCGCGTCGAGCCTCGCCATCACGTTGGTCGGCGATGTCGGCGTGGTCTATGCGACAGCCATTCTCACTATTTTGATCGTCATTTTCTCCGCTGTGCTGCCGAAGACCTACGCGTTGGCCTGGGCCGACGGCACCGCGTTGCGACTGGCACCGATCATGCGGGTTTTCATCTGGATCTTGACGCCGCTGACCAGCACCGTCCAGGTCATCGTGCGTCTGCTGTTGGCGCTGACGCCTTCGACGAAAGACGACGCCGCCAACATCCTGGCGGCGCGCGAAGAGATCCGCGGCACCATCGAGCTACAGACCAAAGAAGGTACGGTCGCCCGCCACGACGCCGAAATGCTTGGTGGCGTGCTCGATCTCGGCGATCTCGATGTGTCCGACATCATGATCCATCGCACCAAGATGGAATCCGCCGACATCGACGAGCCCACGACCAAGGTCATCGCGGACGTGTTGAAAAGTCAGTTCACCCGCGTGCCGCTGTGGCGCGAGAACACCGAAAATATCGTCGGCATCCTCAACACCAAAGATCTGCTCGCGGCCCTCGCCGAGAACAATTTCGATCCCGCCGCCTTGAAGCTTGCCGATTTGGCGCAGCCGCCGTGGTTCGTGCCCGAGACGACGCGTGCGCGCGACCAGCTCACCGCATTCCTCAAACGCAAGGCGCAGATGGCGCTGGTCGTCGACGAGTATGGCACCGTGCAGGGTGTCGTGACGCTCGAGGATATTCTGGAGGAGATCGTCGGCCAGATCCGCGACGAACACGACACCCTCGAGTCGGCGATCCGGCCGCAGGTGGATGGCTCCGTCAACGTCGACGGAAGTGTGCCGGTGCGCGATCTCAATCGGCACATGAACTGGTCGCTACCGGACGACGAAGCCACCACCGTCGCCGGCCTCGTCATCCACGAAGCCGAAACGATTCCTGAACCTGGGCAGGCCTTCACCTTTTACGGCTATCGCTTCGAAGTGTTGCGCAAGACACGCAACCGCATCACGGCGCTGCGCATAAGACCGTTGGCTCCGGTCGTGCCGGCGACACCCGGTCGATCGTCGGCGCGCGGCCCCAACGCCAGCGATACCGGCGCGATGGATGCGGGATGATCGCGAACGCCGGCCTCGTCCCGGCCGGCGTTCGGCGCAGCGCGTAAGGGTCTGGCCTCAGACTCAGTTGCCGTTGTTCAAATAGCAATACCGCTCGACGTTGCTGGGTAGGAACGTGGCGTAGTTGCCCCATTTTTCGTACTTCGGCAGCTTGATGTCTTTCATCGCGGTATCGGTGCACTTGCCTTCCTCGGCAGCCTTTTTGACTTCTGCCGAGAGGTCTTGCATGTAGCCGACGAGGTCTTTGACATCTTGTTTGGTGCCAAGCCGACCGCCCGCGTAGGGATGACCGGGAATCATGCGATCCCAGTCGAGAGCGAGCACGCGACCAAGCGATTTCTCCCACTCTGGCGGCGATACGGTATCAGGCAGGTTGCGGAACAGCAGGGTTTGGATCGGCACGAAGTCGACGGTGAAGATCAGCTTTTCCTTCGGCAACCGCATGACGAGCGAATTGTCGGAATGATTGCGCCCGACATACAGCAATTCAAGCGTCGTCGTGCCGAGGCGGAGGACGCGTTTATCGCCGACGACTTCGTCGGGCATCACCACGTCAGGGTGCGGAAAGCGTTGCAATTGCGCGCGCGCATTCCTGTGCGCGATGAATTTGGCACCCAGGTCTTTGAACGGTTTGCCACCCGCGATGTGATCATAATGGCTGTGGCTGTAGACGACGTATTTGATCGGCTGTTGCGTGACTTTTTTGATTTCGTCGATGTAGGTCGTTACGGCTTGCGGACGCCGCAGGCCGATCGGGTCGGTGACGATGACGCCCGCCGTCGTCACCACGAACATCGACTGATGCCCCTGATAGCGGAAGATGTAGACATTGTCGGTGCCCTCGACCTTGGTGGTCGCGAACAGCGGCGCGGTAGCCGCAGGCGGCGGTGGTGCCGTCGCTGCCGGCGGCGCAGCAGCGGCTGGCGGCGCGGCAGGTGGCGGTGCTGCCGGCGTTTGCGCCAGAGCCAAGGCTGAACCGGATATCAGAACGGCGGCAGCGATACTTGTACGTAGATATAACATGAGCTGAAGTCTCCTCCCAGAACGGTTGCACGATCGGCATACTGCATGTGCATCGGCGAAATATCCAGCAGGCCGCCGCGCAAGGTTAAGACAGGCGCAGTTTACGCCGGCAGCTTGGTAGTCTGCAGCGCGGTTGCAGCGGGCTTGGTGTGGCCGTGGCCGGTTTCTGATTTGTGGGCATCGGCTAGCACCATCAACAGCGGCGTCAGGCCATCCGCCTCGATGAGTTTGAAGATTTCGATATCGGCGCGGGCATGCGGACTCCAGCCGGCAATCTGCAGCGCGCG
>JANYHG010000173.1 GCA_025359165.1 Hyphomicrobiaceae bacterium | reverse complement strand
GTCGACGAGTTTTCCGCGTGACAGCCAGACTTCGTGGCCCGTGCCGATCTCGGTGGCGACTGCAACGAAGCGGCGTGACAACTTCTCGATGTTGAGATCGCGCAGCTTGACGTCGAGACGATCGTTCAACCGTTGCCCTGTGATGAGCCCCGAACCGGCAAAATTGAAATCCAGGTAGCCGAGGACTTTGCGGCGCGTCAGCGAGCGCGCGAAATCCTCCAGTTCATCCAACTCGTTGGCGACATAGCAGCCACCGACCACGGAGCCGATCGACGTTCCTACGACGATGTCGGGCACAATTCCGGCCGCTTCGAGGGTGCGCAGCACTCCGATGTGGGCCCATCCGCGCGCCACTCCCCCGCCGAGCGCCAATCCGATCTTGAAATCACCCATCGACGATCGTCCCGCAACGATCACGGATCGGTTGCCCGTCCGTGATCACCCTTCCGTCAGCTCGAACCGATGCCTCGAACACACTGGTTAAACTCCCGAGGTCGGCACTTTTATTCCCGGCACTGAAAATTAGTCGATCGCTTCGATCTCCGTCGCCCCGACGCGTCAACTACAACCGCCGCCATGGTTCGGATGCAACCGTCGCGCCGCATTCAGCAACACTGATCTGACATATTGTCACATCCGGCTTAACAGATGGCTTCCGATACAGATCCTGCCTCACGTCCGGAGCAAGGAAACGCCACCCGTCGACGGACTGCCCTGCAAAGTCCGGTAAAAACAACTCGTGGCACCAGTGTGGCATACCACGCCGGCTCCGCGCACGTTGACCCTCAGCAAAAGTACGTCCTGATCGCAGTCGGTCCTGACTTCGACGACATCGAGGACGTTTCCGCTTTCTTCGCCCTTGCGCCAGAGCTTATTGCGCGAGCGTGACCAGAAGTGGGCCACCTTTTGTTCCAGGGTCAGCGCCAGCGACTCCGGCGACATCCACGCAAACATCACAACGTCCCCGGTTTTCGCGTCGGTCACGATGGAGGCGATCAATCCCTGAGCATCGAAGCGTGGCTGAAATCGATCGCCGCCTTCGATTTCGGCGGTCGAACCGCGCGGCGCGAACGGAGTGGACGTGTGGTGCATGAGACGTGCTTTCAAATCACTTCGACTTTTCCGCGACCGCACGCGCCGACGACGCGATAGTGGCGTAGAGAGTATTGAAATCTCTGAGCGATTTCCGACATTGAAGGTTCTGGAAGTCACTGTATGCTCTCGCTCGTGTAATGCAATCGCCAGCCGACGCAGCGAGCCTCAGATCCACCGTCAAGGACAACGCCGTGGCCGATCTCGACGACATCTACAGCGACCGCATTCTCGCGCTGGCCAGCGGCATTTCGCACACGCACCGCTTGCCTATGCCTGATGCGACAGCGGTCGCCCACTCGAAACTTTGCGGCTCGACGGTTACAGTCGATCTCGTCGTGCAGAACGGCAAAATCAGCGCGTTCGGCCAGTCGGTGAAAGCCTGCCTGCTCGGACAGTCTGCCTGTGCGGTAGTGGGCCGTGAAATCGTGGGCAGTGAACCAGCCGAACTCCGCGCAGTCGGCGCAGCAATGCGCAAGATGCTCAAAGCTAACGGGCTTCCTCCCGAAGGACGTTGGGCCGATCTTGCAGTCCTGGAACCGGTGCGGGACTACAAAGGTCGCCACGCCTCCGTTCTACTGGTGTTCGATGCCGTCGAAAACGCTTTGAAGCAGATCGAAGCAAAGCAATCAATGCCGGCACCTGCTGGAGTGCAGGTGTGAAAACGGCGTTTGGGCACCTCTCGCGGTGGCTCGCTCAGGCACCAATCCATGCCTATCGCTGGACGCTGAAGCCGCTGATCGGTGCCGAATGCCGGCATTTGCCGACCTGCTCGGAATACGGACTGGCGAGTATCGATAAAAACGGCGCTTGGCGCGGGATCTGGCTGACCATTTCACGTGTCGTACGATGCAGGCCGGGTGGCACATCCGGATTTGATCCCGCACCCGACATTCGAACCGATCAGCATCCGCTTGCACCATGGCGCTACGGTCGCTGGCGGTGATGGCTGCGGCCTCGTGTCACGAGCAAATGTGATAAAAAAACCCCAGCTTCGAGGAGCTGGGGGTTAAGCTCGGCGCGAGCACTTGGGGGACCGGTGCGCCGATCCCCTGACTTTAGTCCGGATGATCCGCATACGCGATATAAAACTGGCATCGGAATTCTACAGGTGACACTTATCTGTGGATAATCTGTATCTGTGGATAATCTGTAAAATTGGGTCGCAATCACAAAGATGACAATCTCAGCGTGAAGGAGCAACCGCTATGTCGGACGCTTTCATCCTTCGTAACACGCCTCAGGTGACGGCGCATCTTGCTGCACAGGCGGCTCGGCTAGGTTGGTATTGGGGCCTTGGTCGGCTCGTCGCCCGGCAGACCCGCTCGGCGGGGCTGACATCCGATTATAAGCCCAAACGCCCGATCCCGAAGTTTCAGGAATTGCTGGCCGATCTCGGCACCTTGATGCTGCAGGATGCCAAAGCCGTTGCTGACGGGCGCTATCCACAAATGCCGGAAGCCGGCGACACGCTCGCCGATTATCTCGCCCGCGTGCGCGCCATGATCGCCGACCTCCCCTCCGCCCTCGAACGCCGCGCGTCGGAAGAGACCGGCAGTGCAAAATCGGTCGCCGTCGCCGATAGTGCGCTATTGCCAGACTATTACGCGCAGGACTTTCATTTCCAGACGGGTGGTTACTTGTCGGCGGACTCGGCGCGACTGTACGACGTGCAGGTTGAAACGCTGTTCATGGGCGCGGCAGGTGCGATGCGCCGACGTGCGCTCGGTGCGGTCGCCGATGCCATACACGGCCACGACCAGCGCCGCCTGCAATTGCTCGACATCGCCTGCGGTACGGGTCGGTTTCTGCGTCAGGTCCGGTTGGCGTTTCCGCGCATCGGTCTCGCCGGCCTCGATCTGTCACGCGCCTATCTCGACGAAGCCCAACTCGGCTTCGCGAAACTGAAACCGGCGACCTGGTACCAGGCGAACGCCGAGCAGATCCCCTTGCCCGACGCCAGCCAAGACATCGTCACGAGCATCTTTCTGTTCCACGAACTACCGCCCGACATTCGTCGAGACGTCGCGGCCGAAATGGCACGCGTACTCAAACCCGGTGCTCGGCTCATCTTCATGGACAGCTTGCAGATGGGCGATAAACCCGGCTGGGACGGTCTGCTCGAAGCCTTCCCGGTGCGCTTCCACGAACCCTATTATCGCCACTATGCGATCGATGACCTCGACGCCCTGTTCAACGGCGTCGGGCTGGTGGCAGAAGCGACGGAAACGCCGTTCATGGCCAAGCTGATGGTGCGCCGAAAGCTTTGACGCACCGAAGGCCGCGCGCACATTGTGTCGCTCCGGCATCGCCCGCCGCCTAAATCGCCGCAGGCGTTTTGACTTCGACGCCAGAATCCCACGATGGTTGGCCAGACGCCTTGGGGGCGCCGAGGCGGACCGATGCACGCAACCTTCGAATTGGAAGCCAACGAGTTGCAGCTGGCCGGTGGACCGATCGCAGGCGTCGACGAAGCCGGTCGCGGCCCTTGGGCAGGCCCCGTCGTCGCCGCTGCCGTGGTGCTCGATCTGAGAAACATTCCCGAAGGCATCGCCGACAGCAAGGCGCTCGATGCGGAAACGCGGGCGTTTCTGTTTCCACTCATTCTGGCGCATGCCGACGTCGGCATCGGCATCGCCGATGTCGGCCGCATCGACAAAGACAACATCCTGCAGGCGACACTGTGGGCCATGGGCCAAGCTATCGCGCACCTCAAATGCAGACCCCGACTGGCGTTGATCGACGGCAATAAGGCGCCGATCGCTACCTGCCAAACACGGACCGTCGTCAAGGGCGACGCACGGTGCCTGTCGATCGCCGCGGCGTCCATCGTCGCCAAGGTCACGCGCGACAGGCTGATGATCGAATTGTCCAACGTCCATCCGGGCTACGGATTCGAACGACACAAAGGGTACGGTACGCCTGAACACCAGCGGGCAATCAAGCGCCTCGGCGTCACCGACCTGCATCGTCGCTCATTTAAGCCCGTGCAGCTCGCCTTGGGATTAGGTGGCGGACCGGGCGGCACCGACGTCGTCGTTCAAGCGCAGCCGAGCTGATCGGCGAGCTTGCCGAAATCTCCGGCCACATAAGTCCAATCTCCTTCGGCTTTGAAGTCGACCTTCTGATGCGGTCCGTATTCCGTCGGACGCGGAATGAATGCCGTTTGCAGCCCCTCGCGGGCGGCAGCCGCCAGATCGCCATTATGCGCCGCCACCAGCATGACCCGCGCCGGCTCGACATTGAGCAGCCGTGCCGCCGCACGATAGGCTTCCGGCAACGGCTTGTAGGCACGCGCCGTCTCCGCGCCCAGCACCACGTCCCACGGGAGTCCGACGTTCTTGCCCAGCCGCGTCAGCAGGCCGACGTTGCCATTCGACAGCGTGCCGATGATGAACTTCGTCTTCAGCCGCGTCAGTCCCGCGACCACATCCGGCCATGATCGAAGCCGATGCCACACTTGCGTCAGGTGAACTCGATCAGCTTCGCCAAGCCCGCCAAAACCGTGTTGCGCGAGCAGGGTATCCAGGCTTTCGCGGTGCAAGACGTCGAGGATAGTCCAGGCCCGTCGTCCGCTGCGTACTTCCTCCATGGACGGCTGATAGAGCCCGCGCCACGCATCCGTAAACTTCGCCCAATCAGCCTCGAGCCCGCGCGCGCGACCGAACTCCGTCAGTTCCGCGATGATGCTGGATCGCCAATCCACCACGGTCCCGAAAACATCGAACAGCAGCGCGTCGACGGAAGGTGTGGACTTGGCCATGGGAACCCCTTGAAGAACAGAGACGGCGTGAGCGATATGGACGGCATCGTAGCTGCGCGGTCACGGTTGCGCCATCATGATCGCGACAGTGGACCAGATAGACTGCATCAGCCGACCTCCTGAATCTCCGGACCTTCCCGCTATTTGAGCCCCTTATGCGATCACCCGCGCCACTTCTGCTGATCCTCGCGTTGACAGGGTGCGCTGCCGCGCAACCCGGCTACACGCCTGAAAGCGGTTCAAAGGTGCCGGCGCAATTCAAACCCTTCAACGGCGGCACCATGCAAGCAGGCGGACAGTACACGGTCAGCCAGGAAGAGCGCGCACTCAGCTGCTCCAAGCTGACTGGCTCCATGCACGTCATCATGTCCCGGCTGAAAGACAGTGCCAACCGGCCAAAGCCGAGCGAGACAGCCGTCGCGATGCAATCGACGGCCAAGCCATTCATCGGCAGCGGCTCCAATCTCGACGTCGGCGACGAGATCCGGCAGGCGCGCGCGCGGCTGAAAGCCTACAACGAATTGCTGGCCGAAAAAAAATGCAAGACGCTCGACATCGCCAACGCGTGAGCGCGACGCGTGATGTGGCACGTCAAGGTCGCGGAAACAGCGCCGACGAACGCCCGCTCAGCCAGTAGACCAGCAGCGCCGGATACTCGCGCACGACGTAGTCGAAGCGGCGCAGTCCGTCGCTCAGGCTCGCATTCAGATGCAAGCGCAGCATCTCGCCCGTGGTGCGATAATCGACCGGGTATGCCTCGACGATCAATCCCGCCTTGCGAAACGCGCCCATCGCACGCGGCATCTGATAGCCCGATGTGACCAGCAGCCAGCGTTGTCCCTGACGCTGCGCGATCATCGGTGCCGATAAGAGCGCATTTTCCCACGTGGTCTGCGACTTCGCCTCCAGCGTGACGCGATCTGGTCCGATGCCCAACGCCGCGAACAATCGGCCCGCCGTCGCCGCCTCGCTTTCCCCTGCACGGCTCGACACCTCGCCGCCGCCGGTGAACACCAGTCGCGCCTTGGGAAACCGACGCGCCAGCGCCACGCCTTCGATCAGCCGCTCGGATGCCTCGTTGACCGCGATGACGTTGCGTGCCGCCGCCACCGCTGCATCCTCGGAGCCGCCCAGTACGATCAACCCGGTAATATCTGCGTCATCGAGATCGGGCCGCGTGAACCGGTTTTCCAGAGGGATGATAAGAAGATCGCTGATCGAGGTGCCACCGCACAGTAAAAGTCCCGCGAGCGCGCCGCTCAGCCATCGGCGCGCGGCCCGCAGATCGGCCTGTTGCACGCGCCACAGCGCGACTGCCAACGCCGCTGCGATCAGCGACGACGGCTGCAACAAGAGCCAAGCATATTTGGTGAAGATGGCAAACATGACGCTTCGTTCGTTCAAACGCCGGCACTGCGCCGGGCGGCGATCTCGGCGGCCATGGCAAGCGCTGCGATCAGGCTGCCGGGGTGGGCTTTGCCCGAGCCGGCGATGTCGAGCGCGGTGCCGTGATCGGGCGACGTGCGAACGATCTCCAGTCCCAGCGTGACGTTGACGCCGCCGTCGATATCGAGCGCCTTGAGCGGGATCAACGCCTGATCGTGATACATGCAGATCGCCACGTCGTAGGTCGGTCGCGCCCGCGGTGTAAACATCGTATCCGGCGGCAGCGGACCGGCCACGCTCAGCCCCGCCGCGCGCAATGCATCGATAGCCGGCTGGATGATGACCGCCTCCTCGCGGCCCATGGCACCGCCCTCACCTGCGTGGGGATTGAGACCGGCCATCGCCAATCGCGGTGCGGTGATGCCGAAATCGCGGCGCAGTGCGTGAGCGGTGATCGTCGCCTGCTCGATGATGGCGGCGATCGACAGATCCGCCACCGCCGACGCCAGCGACTGATGCACCGTGACCGGCACCACCCGCAATTCGGGACACGCCAGCATCATCACGGGTGCGTGCCCCCTGCCTGCCAAGGCGCCCAGAAACTCCGTATGCCCAGGATATTTAAAACCGGCGTCATACAGCGTCGATTTCTGGATCGGATTGGTGACTATGCCACCAGCAGCACCTTTGCGCGCGAAGTCGACGGCCATTTCGATCGACCGTACCACCGCGCCCGCGTGCGCTGCCTCCAGCCGACCCGGAGTTGCATCGACGCCCCCGCCGACCGCCAGCACCGGCAACGCGGCGTGAAACCGGGCCATCGCTTCATCGGGTGATCCGATCGCTACCAACGGCACCGCGAGGCCGATGCGTTCTGCCAGCCGCCGCAACCGCTCGATGTCGTCGATCACAAAAAACGGCCGCCCGCTCGACCGCAGTCGGGCCCACGCGGCGAGCACGATCTCGCCGCCGACGCCAGCGGGTTCGCCCATGGTTACGGCCAGCGGAGTCACAGCCTGCGGTCGCGGCACTTGCGGCATCGAAGTCTCTCGTTCTGGCTTTCACGTCGCGCACGGCTTATATCGCAATCGACGAACGAGAACGAGAGTGCGCGAACCATGCGCGGCAATCCTTCTCTCGGCGACAACCGGCTGGATGAAGCGATGCAAGCCATGAACCCCGTGACCGCCCTGGTCGACACGCTGCGCGAGGCAAAATTCGTGCGCGTCGACGGCACCGATATGCGCGGCATCGTCACCTCGTTCGGCCGGCTGACCGACTGGGACACCTTCGCGGCTAGCTGGAACGACCTGCATCCCGACACCTACATGGCCGACGGCGGGCGTTACCGGCGACGGCGGCATGCCGTCTTTACCGCCGCCGACACCGGCCCGATCACCCGCGCGCCGCATCAGCCGCACTATCAAGGCCTCGACTACAACACACTCAACGGTGGCGTCGAGCGCTGGTTCGAGCCGGTCGAACCCACCGTCGGCGAGGGCGCGACCTGTCAGGCGCTGCTCAATCTGTGCCGGGCGAGCTTCGGCCACGTGGCTCCGTCCGAAGATCTGCCGTGGAAAATCGAGATGCATCAGTTTCGCATCGAGGCAAAAACCGGCGAGGCCGGCAAACCGACACCCGAGGGCATGCATCGGGACGGCGTCGACTTCGTGCTTGTCATGATGATCCAGCGCACCAACATCAAGAGCGGCGAGACCATCACGACCGATGCGTCGGGCAAAGAGCTGGGTCACTTCACCCTCACCCAGCCGTTCGACGCCGTCCTACTCGACGACCACCACGTGTTCCACGGCGTCACGCCGGTCGAGCCGGTCGACCCGTCGCACCCTGCCCACCGCGACGTGCTGGTCCTGACGTTCCGCCGCATGGCGTGACGCGAAGCTTCTTTCAAATTGCTACGTTACGCGTACTCTCCCTCAAACCTAAGTTTTGAGGGGACGGCGCACCGGAGGCGACACGTATGGAATTTTTCGACAGTCTTACCGACGACCACGTCGCCTTTATCTCGAAGCAGCCGCTATTCTTCGTCGCAACCGCCGCGCCCGACGCCCGCGTCAATCTCAGCCCGAAAGGCATGGATTGCTTCCGCGTGCTGTCGCCGACCGAGGTCGGCTATCTCGATGTCGGCGGATCCGGCAACGAAACCCATGCCCATCTTGCCGCCGACGGCCGGATCACCATCATGATGTGCGCGTTCGACGGCCGCCCTTTGATCCTTCGCCTCTATGGCCGCGGACGCTCGGTGCTGCCGCAGGACCCTCAGTGGGATGAGTTGGCCGCACATTTCACGATCCTCTCTGGCACGCGGCAGATCTTCCTCATCGACGTCACGTCGATCCAAACCAGTTGCGGCTGGGGCGTGCCCCTCATGACGTTCGATCGCGGACGCGAGACGCTGTCGAAGTATCACGCGCAACATGACCCCGAGCAGCGCCTCGCCACGATCGCCAACCGTACCAAAAGCATCGACGGCCTGCCCGTGCGTGTACAAACGAATATCCCACAGCCGGCTCGCTGAAAACGCAGAGCAGGTTGCGAGCAAAATATTGGACTCGATCGCGATCTTGTCGCAAGTCGACCGACCCACGATACGATTGGTAAACGCCCGGGTACCTAGTGCGGCCTCCGGCGGCCGGTAACCCTATAGACAATCGTGATCGAATGCGATCAGACACAGTGCATGCGGCTTGATCGAAAGCAGTGTATCCTGCAGCGGCGTTACCGCGTTCCAGCAGCAAACCATCGTGAACTTGTATCGACCGTCGATCAGTAAGGGGCCTGAATGCAGGACGAAAACGCCAACAGCGCCAGCCGCGAATGGGTGGACGCCATCCGTTCGGTCATCGCGGTCGAAGGTTCCGACGAAGCCGATCGCCTGTTGACCGCCACTGTCGACGAGGCCCGCAAACAGGGCGCACGCCTGCCCTTTGCCGCCAACACGGCCTATATCAACACCATCCAGCCGAGCGAGCAGCCAGCCTATCCGGGAGATCGGGAACTCGAGAACAAGGTTCGCTCCCTCATCCGCTGGAACGCCGCGATGATCGTTCTGAAAGCCAACAAGGACAGCTCCGAACTCGGCGGCCACATCGCCTCGTTTCAGTCGGCCGCAACGCTGTACGCCACCGGCTTCACCCATTTCTGGCATGCGCCCACCGCCGACCACGGCGGCGATCTCATATTCGTCCAGGGTCACTCCGCCCCCGGCATCTACGCACGCGCGTTTCTTGAAGGCCGCTTGACCGAAGACCAACTCAAGAACTTTCGCCAGGAAGTCGACGGCAAAGGCCTGCCTTCATATCCCCATCCCTGGCTGATGCCTGACTTCTGGCAGTTCCCGACCGTGTCGATGGGCCTTGGGCCGTTGATGGCGATCTATCAGGCGCGGTTCCTCAAGTATCTGCACAATCGCGGCTTCGCCAATACCGAGAACCGCAAGGTGTGGGTGTTCTGCGGCGACGGCGAAATGGACGAGCCTGAAAGCCTCGGTGCGATTTCGCTGGCCGGCCGGGAGAAGCTCGACAATCTCATTTTCGTCATCAACTGCAACCTGCAGCGGCTCGATGGGCCCGTGCGCGGCAACGGCAAGATCATTCAGGAACTCGAGGGCGACTTCCGTGGCGGCGGTTGGAACGTCATCAAATGCATCTGGGGCTCCGGCTGGGACGAGTTGCTCGCCCGCGATACGACGGGTCGCCTGCGCCAGCTTATGGAAGAATGCGTCGACGGCGAATATCAGGATTTCAAATCCAAGAACGGTGCTTACATCCGCGAGAAATTCTTCGGCCGCCATCCCGAGACAGCGGCCATGGTCGCCGACTGGAGTGACGACAAGATCTGGACGCTGACGCGCGGCGGACATGACGCCGTGAAAGTTTTCGCCGCTTATAAAGCCGCCAGCGAGCACAAGGGCCAACCCACGCTGATCCTCGCCAAAACTGTCAAAGGCTACGGGATGGGCGAAGCCGGCGAAGGCCAGATGATCACCCACCAGCAGAAGAAGATGGGTGCCGGCGCACTTATCCATTTCCGCGACCGGTTCAACGTGCCCATCAGTGACGCTGAAATGGAGAAAATGCCGTTCCTGAAGTTGCAGCCCGGCTCCCCTGAAGAAACCTATTTCAAAGAAAGCCGCCGCAAGCTTGGCGGTTCGCTGCCGCAACGCCGTCGCAACAGCGACGTCAAGCTCGTCATACCCCCGCTGTCCACCTTCGACGCGCTTCTGAAGTCGAGCGAGGACCGCGAGAACTCCACGACGATGGCGTTCGTTCGCGTGCTGAATGCCTTGCTGCGTGACAAAAACATCGGCAAGCGCATCGTGCCGATCGTACCCGACGAGAGCCGCACCTTCGGCATGGAAGGCATGTTCCGGCAGTACGGCATCTTCAGTCAGGTCGGCCAGCTCTACACGCCGCAGGATGCCGACCAACTGTCGTTCTACAAGGAAACCAAAACCGGCCAGATGCTGCAGGAAGGCATCAACGAAGCCGGCGCGATGGCGTCGTGGATTGCAGCGGCCACGTCGTATTCCACGTCGAATGCGCCGATGATCCCGTTCTACATCTACTATTCGATGTTCGGTTTCCAGCGCATCGGCGATCTCTGCTGGGCGGCAGGCGACATGCGCGCGCGCGGCTTCCTGGTCGGCGGCACCTCCGGCCGCACGACCCTGAACGGCGAAGGCCTGCAGCACGAGGACGGCCACAGCCACCTCATGTCGGCGACCATCCCCAATTGCATCAGCTACGACCCGACCTACGCCTACGAGGTCGCGGTCATCGTGCAGGACGGCCTGCGCCGCATGTACGAAAACAACGAGGACGTCTATTATTACCTGACGACACTCAACGAGAACTACACCCATCCAGCGATGCCCGAAGGTGCCGAAGCAGGCATCATCAAAGGCATGCATCTGATCCGCCGCGCGCCTGACGGCACGCCGAAGGACAAGCGGGTTCAATTGATGGGTTCGGGCGCGATCTTGCGAGAAGTGATCGCGGGCGCGGATCTGCTGGCGCAGGATTTCGGCATTCAATCCGATATCTGGAGCGTCACCAGCTTCACCGAACTGCGCCGCGAAGCCCTGGCCTGCGAACGCTGGAACCTGTTGCATCCGGAAGAGCCGCCCAGGGTTTCGTTCGTCGCCCAGCAACTGGCGTCGCGCGGCGATGCTCCGGTCATCGCGTCCACCGATTACATGAAGGCGTTCGCCGACCAGATCCGCGCGTTCGTGCCGCAATCCTACAAAGTGCTCGGCACGGACGGTTTCGGCCGTTCCGATTTCCGCAAGAAGCTGCGAACGTTCTTTGAAGTCGATCGTCACTTCGTCGCCGTTTCCGCGCTCAAGTCGCTGAGCGAAAGCCAGCTGCTGCCGGCGCGAACGGTGTCCGAAGCGATCAAAAAATACGGCATCGATCCCGACAAATCCGATCCGACACGGGTTTGATGAATTTCAAAACACCCTCGATGCCGGACGAAAACGAAATGCCTGTCGGTCGGATCGAGCGTTTTGGCGCGACCCGACATTCAGAAACTTGCTCATCAGTCTAATAGATCGCCCGCGAGACACACATGGCCATGACCGAAGTAAAAGTACCCGACATCGGCGACTTCAAGGATATTCCCGTCATCGAAATTTTGGTGAAGGTCGGCGACGAGGTGAAGGTCGACGATCCCATCGTCTCGCTCGAGAGCGACAAGGCGACGATGGAAGTGCCCTCGCCGAGCGCCGGCAGGATCGCGGAAATCCTGATCAAAGTCGGCGACAAG
>JANYHG010000158.1 GCA_025359165.1 Hyphomicrobiaceae bacterium | reverse complement strand
CGGGTCATAGGGCGGCTGCCCTATTCGCGGCACGCGAGCCGCCGTCACCGCTCTGGAGCGCCATCATGACCAAACCCCGCGTCCTCATTTCCGACGAACTGTCACCCGCCGCCGTCCAGATCTTTCGAGATCGCGGCATCGACGTGACGTTCGAGCCCAATCTCGGCAAAGACAAAGACAAGCTCGCCAGGATGATCGGCGATTACGACGGCCTCGCCATCCGCTCGGCGACGAAGGTCACCGACAAGCTGCTGGCCGAGGCGAAAAATCTCAAGGTGATCGGCCGCGCCGGCATCGGTGTCGACAACGTCGACATCAAGGCATCGACGGCGCGCGGCATCATCGTGATGAACACGCCGTTCGGCAATTCGATCACGACGGCGGAACACGCGATCGCAATGATGATGGCGCTGGCGCGCCAGATCCCGGAAGCAGATCGTTCGACGCAAGCGGGCAAGTGGGAGAAATCGCGCTTCCTGGGTGTCGAATTGTTTTCGAAAACGCTTGGTGTGATCGGCTGCGGCAATATCGGCGCGATCGTCGCCGACCGCGCGGTTGGCCTGAAAATGAAGGTGATCGCGTTCGATCCGTTTTTGTCTGACGAACGCGCAGTCGCCCTCGGCGTCGAGAAAGTCGAATTGGCGGATCTAATCAAACGCGCCGACTTCATTACACTGCATACTCCGCTGACCGAGAAAACGCGCAACATTCTGAGCCGCGAAACGCTGGCGCAAACCAAGCCGGGCGTGCGCATCATCAACTGCGCGCGGGGCGGCTTGATCGATGAGGCAGCGTTGCTGGAATCGCTGAAGTCGGGCCATGTGGCTGGCGCTGCGCTCGACGTGTTCGAGGTTGAACCGGCGAAAGAGAACGCGCTGTTCGGTGCCCCAAACCTGATCTCGACCCCGCATCTGGGAGCTGCCACCGGCGAGGCGCAAGAAAACGTTGCGTTGCAAGTTGCCGAGCAAATGTCGGACTATCTGTTGCGCGGCGCGATCAGCAACGCGGTCAACTTTCCGTCGATCACGGCGGAGGAAGCGCCGCGCCTGCGCCCCTTCATCAAGCTCGCCGAACAACTCGGCGCGTTCGCAGGCCAGCTGACCGACACCCACATCAAAGGCATCAAGATCGAATACTCGGGCGCAGTGGCGTCGCTGAACGTCAAACCGTTGACGGCGGCGGCGGTTGCGACCGTTCTCAAGTATCACATGGGTGAAGGCGTCAACATGGTGTCGGCCGTGAGCCTTGCCGAAGAGCGCGGCGTGCGCATCGAGACGACCACGTTCAAGCAGGCCGGCGCTTACGAGAGTTACATCAAGCTGACGGTGCAATCGGACAAATACGACCGCGCCGTCGGCGGGACTGTTTTCGCCGATGGCCGTCCGCGCTTCATCCAGGTGCGCGACATCAACATGGAGTTCGAGTTGACGCCGCATATGCTGTTCGTGCGCAACGCCGACAAGCCGGGCTTCATCGGCCGGTTCGGCGCGGTTATGGGCGAGGCGGGTGTGAACATCGCGACGCTCAATCTCGGGCGCGACAAACCGGGCGGTGATGCGATCTGTCTCGTTGCCGTCGACGAGCCGATCTCGGATGCTGTGTTGGCTGAAGTCAAAGCGCTGCCGCAAGTCATCCGCGCCAATCGCCTGAAGTTCTGAGGTCGAGTTCCCGGCACGATTGCTCGGGCGGATCGCTCTGGTTTCCGCCCGAAGATGATGAGCTGACCCGGTCAGCGCGCGCTGGCGAGAGTGAGGGGTGCTGCGGGTTTGGCGGCGGTCACGGTCGACGCGACACCGGCCTGGCAGGTGGCGCAGTCGAGGGGGAAGCGCTGATGGAAAGCCCCGGCGACGCCGATGGCGAGGCTGAGACCCATAGTCGAGGCGACGACGAGATTGGCGAAGACCTGGACGGCATGCTGGACGGCGAGGATCATGTGGCAACCCTTACACGAAACGAGGAGGACAACCGGCCCGGCGCGTCGAAATGGAGGGGATCCAAGAGAGCGCCGATGACGTTCACGTTACAGCAAGGTTGGTTAAATCCGCGTTAAGGTTGACAAGGTGTGAACGCGAAAAGCCAGAATATATGGGCATTCGTCGACGCCATCGGGAGTTTCACTGCGTGACCGACAAACCCGCCAACGACGACGAGCAAAACAGGCTGAGCGCGCGTGCGGCACGATACGTCCGCGTCGGCGGCAACATCGGCACCATCGCGGCCAAGGTGGCGGGGCAACGTCTGTTCGGCCTTGAGCGCGACAACACGCAGATGGCCGGCCAACTCGCAGCAGCGCTCGGGGGCCTCAAAGGCCCGATCATGAAAGTGGCGCAACTGCTGTCGACCATTCCAGATGCGCTACCGAAAGAGTACGCGGCCGAACTCTCGCAACTGCAATCGCAAGCGCCGCCCATGGGACCGGGTTTCGTGCGCCGCCGGATGATCGCCGAACTCGGGCCCGATTGGGCCACTCGGTTTCAGACGTTCGCACCGGAAGCGGCAGCGTCGGCATCGCTGGGGCAGGTGCATCGCGCAACCTCGCTGGACGGACGTTCGCTGGCGGTGAAACTGCAATACCCGGACATGCAGTCGGCGGTGGAGGCTGATCTCAATCAACTGAAACTGGTGTTCGCGTTGCACGCACGCATGGACCGCGCCATCGACACGGCCGGCATCCTAAGCGAAATCTCGGCGCGGCTGCGCGAGGAACTCGACTACGTTCTGGAAGCCGGACACATGGCGCTGTATGGCCAGATATTGCAGGGCGATCCCCGCATCCGCATTCCCGAAGTCCTGCCGGAGTTGTCGACGAAACGTCTGCTGACGATGACGTGGATGGAAGGCAAACCGGTGCTGTCGTACAAGGACGCCTCACAAGAAACACGCGATATCATTGCGCTTTCGATGTTTCAGGCGTGGTGGTTCCCGTTTTCGCACTACGGTGTCATTCACGGTGATCCGCATCTCGGCAACTATTCGGTGATCGAACGCGATGGCGTGCCGGCCGGTTTGAACCTGCTCGATTTCGGCTGCATTCGTACCTTCCCGGTCAAGTTCGTCGGTGGGGTCGTGGATCTCTATCGGGGCCTGCTGGAGAACGATCGCGCGCGCGTCGTGCATGCTTACGAGACGTGGGGCTTCGACAAGCTGAGCAACGATCTGATCGATGTGATGAACGTGTGGGCGAAATTCATCTACGGTCCGCTGCTGGACGATCGCGTACGGCGGATCGCGGAAGAAGTGCCGCCGGGCGAATACGGCCGCCGCGAAATGGCGCAGGTACACCGCGCACTGAAGGAAAAAGGGCCGGTGAAGGTGCCGCGCGAGTTCGTGTTCATGGATCGCGCCGCGATCGGGCTGGGTGGTGTGTTCCTGCATCTCGGCGCGCGCGCGAACTGGTATCGCCTCTTCAACGAAACGATCGAGGGCTTCGATCTCGAAACGGTCGCAGCGCGCCAGCGCGAAACGTTTGCGAAAGCCGGCGTGCCGCTGCCCGTATGAGTGCGTTCAGCGGCGCGCGATTTTGAGCGCGGCTTGTACCAGGGACTTCAGACCAAGCGCGCCGCGCGGCACCGACTTCAGCGCCGTCTTCACTCCTTCCCTGATATAACCGAGATAGACCCGTGTGTAGGCTTTGCCGGCCCACGTCACCGGTAGCGCATAGTCGGCCACGCGGATCGCGCCGTCGCACCACTCGAGTTTGTAGTCGTGGCGGGGTGCGAGGAAGTCGAGCGTCGTGACGCCCGATGCAAACGCGCGCTCGACAAGCTTTTCGACATGCAGCACACCCGCTGCGCATTTTTCGAACTTCAGCCCGTACGCGAGAATGTGCAGCGACTGGCGGCCTTTGACCGTGATGGTGATGGCGGAATTGGCGATCTGGCCGCCCGCCGTCAGTTGCGAGACCTCGGCGCCGGTCGGGCGCTGCGTGCCCGCGCAGACATCAGCGAAGAACTGGTCGGTGCGGCGGTCGGCGAAGGCACGCGAGATCTGGCCGCGTGTCTTGAGCCAGGCGCGCTTCAGCACCATCGCGGTGCGCGCAGCGTCGGCAGCGGCACGGCCCTTCATCCCAAAATCGATCGCCACTGTGCCATGGTCGGCCAATCGGCGCTCGAGGCGGCGGCGGTTTTTCTTGGTTTTGGTCGAAAAGCGCTGCTCGTAGGCGGCGTGCGTACCGGCTGTTGCAAGGTCTGCGAATGGTGCCTCCTCCGAAGCCGTAACGGCGGCTCGAAGTCGGACGAGCACCGGCGCGATCGCTGCGTCGTCACGCACTTTGGCGAACCGGACGACATCCGCACCGGTTTTGGCGATGGCGAACTGCAGCGCCTGTTCGAGGTGCCGGCTGGCTTCAGGCACGCGCTCGATAAGCGCATCGCCGTACTGGCTGACGGGCGCACCCATGAACACCAACTGCTTGAAACCAGCGATCCGTTCCACCGCG
>JANYHG010000152.1 GCA_025359165.1 Hyphomicrobiaceae bacterium | reverse complement strand
GCGGCGCTGGCCCGGCGCTCACCGATATGCTCGTTTCCAACAGCGCACTCGGCAAAGCGCTCGCTGCATCGTTAGCCGACAAGCACGTCGTCCTGATGCGCGGCCATGGTGCCGTCATCACCGCACCGACAATGTCGATGGCCGTCTTCCGAGCGGTTTATACCGAAGTCAACGCCCGTATCCAGCAGCAGGCGATTGCGCTCGGCAGCCCCTACATCCCCCTCGATCCGGAAGAGGGCCTGAAGGCGGACAAGGTCAACGACATCATCCACCTCCGCCCATGGGAACTCTGGAAGAAGAAGGTCGCGGTCAAGTAACTGTACAAATCAGCACCGCTTTCGACGCCAAGCGCCAGCGCTTGTCAGTTGAGGCGACCCGCATCCCGGCGATACTGTCTCATGCTGTCCGAAGATGTGCGGGCCACCCTTCCGCCTGCCTTGGTGCCGATGGCACCGGCATCGCCTCCGCCTGCGATCTGCGATTGAGGATCGATTTCAAATGATCGGAATCTGACAGACGAGAGTTCGAGGGCATCGCCCTTGAACATCTCGACTTCGAGAAACCGAACTATACAATCAACCGCTATTGCTCAGCGCTTGCCCCGAGCAGGCACTTTCGCCGCGCCCTCGGCGTCGGGCAGAATGCCGTCGGCATCGGGACCGTCTTCGGCTTCCTTTGCCTCGTCGCCTTCCGGTGCGGCAAGCAGCATCTCGGAGACGCCGGCATTACTACGAATGGCGCGTTCGATCTCGTTGGCGATCTTCGGGTTGTCCCTGAGGAACGTCTTTGCGTTTTCACGTCCCTGACCGACACGCTCGCCCTTGTAGGACAGCCACGCTCCCGACTTTTCGATAATGTTGGCTTTGACGCCCAGATCGACCAGCTCGCCGACTTTCGAGACGCCCACACCATACATGATGTCGAACTCGACTTGCTTGAACGGTGGCGCCACCTTGTTCTTCACGACTTTGACGCGTGTCTGGTTGCCGACCGCCTCGTCTTTGTCTTTGATCTGCCCGATGCGCCGGATGTCGAGACGCACGGAAGCGTAAAACTTCAGCGCGTTCCCGCCCGTAGTCGTTTCCGGGTTGCCGAACATGATGCCAATCTTCATGCGGATCTGATTGATGAAGATGACCATGGTCTTGGATTTCGAGATCGACCCGGTGAGCTTGCGCAGTGCCTGGCTCATCAGCCGCGCCTGCAAGCCCGGCAGGCTGTCACCCATCTCGCCTTCGAGTTCGGCTTTCGGCGTCAAGGCCGCCACCGAATCTATGACCAGAATATCGACGGCACCAGATCTCACCAATGTATCTGTAATTTCAAGCGCTTGCTCGCCTGTGTCGGGCTGCGAAATGAGCAGATCCTCGACTTTTACCCCGAGCTTGCGGGCATAAACCGCATCCAACGCGTGCTCGGCATCGACAAAGGCGCACACGCCGCCTTTCTTCTGGGCTTCGGCAATGCAATGCAGCGCCAGGGTGGTCTTGCCCGAACTTTCCGGGCCGTAGATTTCGATGATGCGGCCCTTGGGCAAGCCACCGATGCCGAGCGCGATATCCAACCCCAGTGACCCCGTCGAGATCGCTTCGATGTCGTGCGATCGATCGTTAGCCCCGAGCTTCATGATGGAGCCCTTGCCGAACTGCTTCTCGATATGCGCCAGCGCCGCTTCGAGTGCCTTGTTCTTGTCCATTCCGCCCCCTTCGACCACACGCAGATCCGGCATGGCCCTTGATTTCTTCGCGTCGTCGAACTCCAACATGGTTACGCCCCTTATTTCACGAGTTGCAGGTTCACGCAATCAAGCTAATGTACACTATTTGTTCCAACAAGCAAGAAGTCAGTAACAAGCTGTGCATAAATATTTTTTCCTGCCTCGTTTCGGGTTCGTTCCACTACCCACCAACAAAGCGGACTTCGCTGCAAATCATGACGCCGTTCAGGCGAGAATCCCGAATTCGCTGAACGGAATAAACGGCACCGGATCGCCGGTCCGCACGGCTGCGGTGTCCTCGGACACGTCGATAAGGCCGTCAGCCGCTCGCAGCCCGCTGATCAATCCAGAGCCGTCGCGCGCAAACTTGTCCACGGCCATGGCACCGGCATGTTCGACCAACGTTCCACGCCAGAACTCACGTCGGCCCGGCTTGCGCGACGAGACTTCGAAAGCCGCAGGCAACATCCAGCGTCGCGGCTCACTCCAGGAGGCACCTCCGAGGGCTCGAAGCATGGGAAAAACGTACATCAGGAAACACACGAATACTGCGACTGGATTGCCCGGCAGACCGATCACCACGCAGTCGCCGATCTGGCCGAAGGCCATCGGACGCCCCGGCTTGATGGCCAGTTGCCAAAGGTGACGCTTGCCGAGCCTGTCGAGGCTGCGAACCAGATGGTCTTCCTCGCCCTGACTGGCACCGCCGGAGGTGATCACCACGTCGTACGCCTGCGCCGCAGTCGCCAACCCGTGTTCGAGCGCCGCCGCAGTGTCGCCGACAATGCCGATGCGATGCACGTCAGCGCCGGCAGCGCGAACGAGCCCCTCCAACATCGGCGCGTTGGCGTCATAGACCTGACCGAGCGCGAGCGGCTGTCCCGGCGCGATCACCTCGTCGCCACTGGACAGGATAGCCACGCGCAGACGTTTGAACACCGCCGCGTCGGCGAGGCCGATGGAGACTAGCGCGGCGACAACTTGCGGCCTCAGCACGCTTCCGGCGCCGATCAGCGTCGAGCCCGCCACGACATCCTCGCCGGCGTTGCGCACATTGGCACCGCGTTTGAGGCCTGGTGGAATGCGCACGCGATCGACACCAGCTTCGGTAAAACGCTCGCAATCTTCCTGCATCGCCACCGTATCGCAGCCGTCGGGCACGACGGCACCGGTGAAAATACGGGCCGCACTCTGCGGCGGCACCGACGTTGCGAGCGTACGTCCGGCTGCGGCACGACCGGCGACGACGAGACCCACAGTCGAAGCCGTGGGCGCATCGCTCGCGGCAAAGGCGTAGCCGTCGACGGCGGCGTTAGTGTGCGCGGGAACGGGTGACGTTGCGACGGCGGCTACCGCCAACACGCGGCCGTGCGCGCGATCTATGGTCACCCGCTCGGAGCCCACCACGCACGACAGGCGTGATTTCAACAGGGCGATTGCATCGCCATGGCGCAACCGATCACGGTCGTGAATGAAACAGTCGTTTATGAGTTTACGTGTCATGACATCTTATAGCGCGAGTGAAGACATTGCGAAATCGCGCCTTACTCGCTGACCGCAAAAGCTTCCGGTACCGAAACCAACAAGCGCCGCAAACGAT
>JANYHG010000098.1 GCA_025359165.1 Hyphomicrobiaceae bacterium | reverse complement strand
GTCGTGGACTGTGCGGAGGCAGCGATCGACATCAATGCGAGCGAGCCGGCGATTGCCGCAACGCCCATTCCCCAGACGGAAGTTTTCATCACGGCAGTCGTCTCCAGTGGTTGATGGCAGCGATGGTCTACACTGGAATGCCGGTCGAAAACACGGCGGTACAATGAATAATTGTTCACGGCACGACTATTTCAGCCGTTGCGCCCACGCAACCGCTTGATCAAGGCGATCATCGCCCCAGAACAACTCACCATCTGATGTGCGAAAGGTCGGCGCACCGAACAATCCAAGACGGTCAGCTTCGGCAGATTGGGCTTTGAGCCGCATCTTGATCGCCGGATCTACAGATCGCGCGGCAATTCGGGCAGAATCAAGGCCCAGATCAGGGTCGAGGCTTTCGACGACCGCGTCGAGTGTAGCGACGTCGCCGATATCGGCACCCTCGGCGAATTGCCTCCGATAGACCGCCCGCGTAAAAGAGGCGATCCAGCCTTCTTCGGCCGCCACCAGGGCCACGCGCGCCGCGCGCAGACTGTTCTGCGGAAAGAGTTCTGGCTGGCGAAAAGTCAAACCACGCGCTTCGCTCAAGCGCTGCATGTCGCGCCACATGTAGCGCCCCTTGGCCGGGTAGAGGTTGAACGGCGATGTCGACCAACCCTGCGATTGGAAGATCGGTCCGAGCAGGAACGGCTTCCAGTCGACGTCGACGCCCTGGCTGACGGCGATCCGTTCGATTCGCATCGCCGACAGGTAGGAGTAGGTCGAGGCGAAGTCGTACCAGAATTCGAGTCTTGGTGCTTGCATCGTGCATTGCCTTCGTTCGATAACGGCGCGCATCGGCGCTGGCCGACCTTCTGTCTGACGAGAGATCACGTTTTTATGGCAGTCAATCCTCGATCGACGCTTGAAGGACCTCAAGCCGCGACGGCACCCGACAACCTCTACTGGCCCATCTATCTATGCCTGATCGCGCTTGTCGTCAGCGCCATTGTATTCGTGGCGATGCCGGGCATCGACATCGCTTTTTCAGGCCTGTTCTATACGCCGGGTCGCGGCTTCACGCTGGGCACGACGAAGCTCTTCCACGTCATTCGGACGATCGGGATCTGGATCTCGATTTTGACGATCGCGAGCGTGATCACGGTCGGTGTGATCTGGCTGTTGCGACCCTCTCTGCTACCCGGATATACGCCGGAACGCTTCGGACCGTCTTGGTTGTTCCTTGCCCTCAGCATGGGATTGGGTGCAGGTCTGGTTGTCAATTTGATCACCAAACCGGTGTGGGGACGCGCGCGACCGGTCCATATCGAACAATTCGGTGGCCACGAACTGTTCACACCGGCCTGGAAAATCGCCCATCAATGCGCGTGGAATTGCTCCTTCGTATCAGGCGAAGGAGCGGCGGCGGCGCTGATCCTCGCATTCTGCTTCGTCGTACCGTCGCGCTGGCGGCTGCTCACCTTGTTGATTGGAAGCGCCATCGCGGTTGTCGTGTCGTTTGCGCGCATCGCGGTGGGCGGGCATTTCCTTTCCGACGTGATCACCGCGTGGATCTTGATGACGCTCTTGATGTTCGTGCTGCGCGCGCAGATCTATCACGGCGCGTTGCTCGGCCCGCTGAAACAATGGCTGCCGGCGAACCGGAACGGGCCGTGACAGCGTCCGAGAGCGCCTGACCGACCAGCGCCGCGACCTGTCACTTGCCCGATCACGTGTCTTCGACTTAAGTGCGCGCCAATCCCATTCCCTCAGGCCACCGGTTACTCCCCATGTCCGCGAAGAAAACCAAAATCAAGAAAGTCGTCCTGGCCTATTCGGGCGGCCTCGACACATCGATCATCCTGAAGTGGCTTCAGGAAACCTACAGCTGCGAAGTGGTGACCTTCACCGCCGATCTCGGGCAAGGCGAGGAGCTGGGGCCGGCACGTAAGAAGGCAGAGCTGCTCGGCATCAAAAAAGACAACATCTACATCGAGGACATTCGTGAGGAATTCATTCGCGACTACGTCTTCCCGATGTTCCGCGCCAATGCGGTGTACGAGGGCGTGTACCTGCTGGGCACGTCCATCGCGCGACCGCTGATCGCCAAGAAGCAAATCGAGATCGCACGTGAGACCGGTGCCGACGCGGTGTGTCACGGTGCCACCGGCAAGGGCAACGATCAGGTTCGGTTCGAGCTCAGCTATTATGCGCTGGAGCCGTCGATCAAGATCATCGCGCCATGGCGGGAATGGGCATTCAAGAGCCGCGAGAACCTGATCGAATTTGCCGAGAAGCATCAAATCCCCATCGCCAAGGACAAGCGCGGCGAAGCACCGTTCTCGGTCGACGCCAACCTTCTGCACTCGTCGTCGGAAGGCAAAGTGCTGGAAGACCCGAGCAAGGAAGCGCCCGAGTTCGTCTATCAGCGCACGATCTCCCCGATGGATGCCCCTGACAAAGCGGTCGACGTGACCATCGGCTTCGAAAAGGGCGATGCGGTTTCCATCGACGGCAAGAAGATGAGCCCCGCCGCCCTGTTCACGAAGCTCAACGAACTCGGCCGCGACAATGGCATCGGGCGGCTGGATCTGGTCGAGAACCGTTTTGTCGGCATGAAATCGCGCGGCGTCTACGAAACACCGGGCGGCACAATCCTGCTGACCGCGCATCGGGCCATCGAGAGCATCACGTTGGATCGCGGCGCGGCCCATCTCAAGGACGATTTGATGCCGCGATACGCCGAGCTGATTTATTTCGGCTTCTGGTTCTCGCCGGAGCGGGAAATGCTGCAAGCCATGATCGACAAAAGCCAGGAGCACGTCGAAGGCGAAGTGCGCCTCAAGCTCTACAAGGGCAATGTCATGGTAACCGGCCGCGACAGCAGGAAGTCGCTTTACTCGTCGGCGCTGGTGACCTTCGAAGACGACAAAGGTGCCTACGACCAGAAAGACGCCGAAGGCTTCATCCGCCTCAACGCGCTACGCCTACGCACACTGGCGATGCGGGATAAGACGGGCGGTTGACCGCTGCAGAAGCGAGAGGCGAAACAAATCGGCCGGGCCTCTCGCGAGGTCCGGCCGTAGTTGTTTCAGTCAGCGTGAGCGAGGAGCTCAGACGGCTTCTTTGAGTTCCTTGGCGGCGCGGAAGGCGATCTTCTTCGAAGCCTTGATCTTGATCGCAGCACCGGTGGCGGGGTTGCGGCCCATGCGAGCGGGGCGCTTACGCACCTGCAGGATGCCGAGACCAGAAACGCGGATCCGGTCACCCTTCTTCAGATGCTTGGTGATGCGCTCAACCAGATCGGCGAGCACGAGGTTGGCTTGCTTCTTCGGCAGGTTATGCGCTTCGGCGAGATCGGCACCGAGATGCTTCAGCGTGATGGTCGGTGCCTTGACGGCCGGCTTGGCGGCAACGGCTTTGACAGCGACGGCCTTGACGACCGGCTTTGCGGCAGGAGTGGCAACAGCTTTGACGGCGGATTTAACCGCGGCTTTGACAACGGCTTTTTTAGCCATGGGAATGGTCCTTCGGGTTCGGTTGAGGTGTATGGGGTTTGTGGTGCGCGGCGACGAATAATCGGGAACGGGCATAAATTCGATACAGTGATTTGCGAGGCATTGCCTGTAACCTATTGGCATCAGAAGACTATTTGAATGCGAAATAAGCACTAAAAATGCAGGTTTTCGTCGTTTCCAGCGTCGTCCGCAGCGGAGAAGCACAATGAATCCAAGGGTAATCGCGATTTGCCGAAGCGCCACGCATCGGTTTTCGAAACAAACACAACCACGAATAACGCTTGTTGCAGGGCTTGGTGTCGACGGCGATACCCATTCCGGCGCGACCGTTCAGCATCGCTCGCGCGTGGCGCGCGACCCGACGCAGCCCAATCTGCGCCAGGTCCACCTGCTGCACACAGAGCTTTTCGCTAAACTTGCGCAACGCGGGTTTCACGTCGCACCGGGCGATCTCGGCGAAAACATCACGACGATGGGCGTAGATCTGCTTGGCCTCGGCGAAGGCACGCTGCTGCATATCGGTGCCAAAGCGGTCGTGCGTATCACTGGCCTGCGCAATCCGTGCAAACAGATCGACACATTCCAGCAAGGACTGATGGCCGCCACCCTGGCACGCGATGGGCATGGCAACGTGGTGCGCAAGGCAGGCGTCATGGCGGTGGTGGAGACGGGTGGCGATGTCGTCGTCGGCGACCCGATCGTCATTCTGCCGCCGCCTGGGCCGCCGCGACCGCTGGTGTGCGTCTAGCCGAGTGACTGGTGCGTCGGCAAACCTCGTGCAAGGGTGCCGCCCGGCATCGATACCGACGCCGCCGATCAGCGAGACGGCGCGGACAATCTGGAGACTGCTGTATGGGTGCGAAGTTCGAGATCGGGCGTATCGCGGGCCTGCCGATATTCATCGACGTGACGTTCATCGTCTTGATCGTTCTATGGGGCGAGCGCTATTTCACCAGTGGCAGTGCCACGGCGATGTCGATGGGTTTTCTGCTGGTCGTCGGGTTGGCGCTGTCGATCCTGTTGCATGAACTCGCGCACGCAGTCGTCGGCTCGAGCCTGGGCGTGCGGCCGAGCCACGTCGAGTTGAACGGCCTCGGCGGGCTCTGTTATTGGGCCAGCCCAATGCGGCCCGAAGCCTGGCGGCGGATCGCGATCTCTCTCGCGGGACCCGCTGCGAATTTCGCGTTGTATTACGTTTTTCTGGCGCTGGCGGGTTTGCCTGTCGTGGCCGAGAATCGCTTCGTCTCGAACGTCGCGGCAAACCTCGCCCTCTACAATTGGCTGCTGTGCATGTTCAATCTCTTGCCGGCGTTTCCGCTCGACGGCGGCAAGGCGCTAGAAGCGCTGCTGGGAACCGTGCTGTCGTCGGGCATGGCGCGCATGGTGGTTGGCGTATTGGGGCTGTGCGTCGCCGCTTACCTCGTATACCTCGGCCTAAACGGTAGCATCTGGATGCTGTTCCTCGCCGTCATGATCGGTCTGGCGAACTACGATGCTTTGCAATCCGGGAAGAACCCGCCCTGGCAGCGCTGGAACTGAGCGGCGTTAGTCGTGATGTGAGTAAGCGCGATGCCGCTACAGAACCGGGTGACGCCCGAAGGTGAGATCGTCGCAACGCCGGAGCGCGGGACGCTTTTGGGCAATCGCGGCGGCTGCTTTCACCGGCCAGACCAGACTTTGTTACCGCGCAGATATGCGAGCAAACAATGGATCTGCTGCCTTTTGCAGTTCAAAGGGCGGCGACGGGTACTCAGGCAGCCCGGACTCTATACGGAGCTGTTCTTTCTCGACGAGGCGACGGCATGGGCGGCGGGGCATCGGCCGTGTTTCGAATGCCGGCGTGCTGATGCCGTGCGGTTCGCGGAGACTTGGAACGCGATTGCCGGGCTGTCGGATCGCGCGGCAGCCCCTGACATGGACGCGCGCCTGCAAGCCGAGCGCATCGGTCGTGACGGCGGAAAGCTGGTGTTTGCCGAGCGATTGCAAAACTTGCCCGCCGGCACGATGGTGCGCTTCCTGGGACGACCGCTGCTGGTTCACGATGGCGGTCTTTTGCCATGGTCGTTCGCCGGTTATGGCAAACCTTTGACCGTCGCAAAGCAAACGCGTGTCGATGTACTCACCCCGCTCGCGACGGTCGAGATCATGCGGGCCGGTTATCGACCGATGGTGCACGCGTCCGCGACGACACCGGCGGATTGAACGGCGAAGTTCAAGCTTAGGGAAGCGACGCCATGAAACTCGGCTATCTCATCGTTTATGTCCGCGACGTGGTGGCCACTGTCGCATTCTACGAGCGCGCATTCGGCCTCGTCTGTCGCTTCCGGCATGAGACACAATACGCCGAAATGGAGACAGGCACCACGGCGCTGGCCTTTGTCGACGAAGCGTTCGTGGCCACATCGGGCGTGACGTTCAGACTAAACCGCACGACCGATACGGCAGCCGGCGTCGAGATCGGATTGTGCGCCGACGATGTGAACGCAGCCTTCGACACCGCGATTGCGGCAGGTGCCACCGGGGTTATCGCGCCGCAGCGCAAACCATGGGGACAAACCGTCTCGTACGTGCGCGACTGCAACGGCGTGTTGGTGGAGATCTGTTCCCCGATCGCCGTTGGCTGAACGAGCGGAAAGCTCAACGCACTTTTTTTGACGCTTCGGCGGCATTGCCGAGTTCGTCGTACGCCTGGTTGATGCGACGGGCCATAGCGTTCAGATAGTGCATCACTTCCGCCGGCAACTCGCTGTCGGCAAAGCGATCGGGGTGATAGGCGCGCGCTTTTGCAATATAGGCTTTGCGCAAATCTTCGCCGTCCGCACCCGGCACCGCGCCGAGAATCTTGTAGGGGTCAGACTTTTCGAGTTCCGCTTGGCGTGCCGCGAGCGCATCGATCTTGCTCTGATCGTCTTTTTTCTTGGCATCCGCAGCGCGCAACTGACGTACGGATACCTTGGCAATAATGATGGCACCATCGCGCCTGCAATCGAAATCGAAAAAGGCTTCGGTGCCGACGTTCATGAATTCACGCAGCGTTTTATCGCGTGACAGCATGATGACGCCGTGCAGGTGACTGCCGTCCGTCAGCACGATCTCGACATTGAGTGGATCGCTGTTCTGTCGGCGCCATGCGGCCATATCAGCTGCGGCCATGGAAGATCCCCGTATTCGGTTGGTGAACGAACGGCCAAGCTATCCGGCAGCAGTTAAGCCGCGTTTAAGCAAACCGGTCGGCGTACACGCCGCTGCAAACGAGGTTAGCGATTGGTTGACGCAGCTATCGTGTCACCGGCTTGACAGGCGGCGGACGAAGCGGGACGTGTGCGCAATGACCGATACAACAGCGATCACATCAGAGGCCGAGATTATCGCGATGCTCGCGCCGCTGTCGGCGGGCGCATCAGGAGCTTTTGGACTGACCGACGACTGTGCGCAGTTCAGCCCGCGTCCCGGTTACGATCTGATTTTGAAAACCGACCCGGTGCGCGCCGGCGTGCACTTCTTTGCCGATGATCCGCCCGAGGCGATCGCGTGGAAAGCGCTGGCGGTCAACGTCTCGGACCTCGCGGCGAAAGGTGCGCGGCCGGTGGGCTATCTGTTGGCGTTGTCATTTCCGGATGCCCCGACTAAGGGCTGGATGACGGCGTTCGCGCATGGCCTCGGCGCAGCGCAGACGGCGTTCGGATGCGTGCTGCTGGGTGGCGATACCGATCGGGCACCCGGGCCGCTGTCGATCGCCGTGACAGTCATCGGCGAGGTGCCCGAGGGAACCATGGTGCGCCGTGCCGCGGCGCGCGTCGGCGATGCGATTTTCGTGTCGGGCACGCTGGGTGATAGCGGCATCGGATTGCGATTGCATCGCGAAGCGCGCGAGGGACGGCAGGAGCTGCGCACGCGGTGGGGACTGACCGAGTATCAGACGGGCTATTTCATCGATCGCTATCTTCGGCCGCAGCCGCGCATCGATCTGGCCGAAGTTGTGCGGCGGCACGCCTCTGCCGCCATGGATGTGTCGGACGGGCTAGTCAAAGATCTGACGCGCATGTGTAAGGCGTCGGGCGTCGGCGCGGTGATCGACAGCGGGCTGATCGAATGGTCGCCAGCGATGGTGATCGTCATTCGTCAGCAACCGGAGCTGTTTTCGGCGATCCTGTCGGCGGGTGACGACTATGAAATCCTAGCGACGGTGCCCCCGGAGCACTGTGCCGCGATGCCGCCCGCTATGCATCGCATCGGCACGATTCTCGCGGGTGCCGGTGTCAAGGTCACCCGCATCGACGGCACCGAGATCGCGTTCGATAAGACGGGCTGGGATCATTTTTGACGGACACTCCGCGACACGTCAGCACTCGCTGAACGACGACGGTGTCCGTATCACCCCACCTGCGCTGCCGCTATCTCGGCATCCGTCATCCCCGCTTCACGCAAAACAGCATCTGTATCCGCTCCCAGCAGCGGCGGTGGCAGGTCTGGCGTGCGAGCCAATCCATCAAAACCCACTGGCTGCCGCAACGTGCGC
Organism: Hyphomicrobiaceae bacterium; assembly: GCA_025359165.1. Lineage (GTDB taxonomy): Bacteria > Pseudomonadota > Alphaproteobacteria > Rhizobiales > Hyphomicrobiaceae > JABFRJ01. The sequence continues at coordinate 5,421 of JANYHG010000098.1, read as the reverse complement.
ACGACGGGCGTGTCGCCGACGAAATTCGGTTCGAAGAAATCGACCGCCAGCAGGTGCGGGTCGATCAGCAGGTCGCTGGGTGACGCCACCACCGCGTGCGGCACATCCAGACGCGAAAAGATTTCGATCCATTCGGCGTTCGTTCGTTTGGGCAGTGCCTCCACGATCATATCGTAGAGCTGGGTGAAGTTGAGGCTGCGCTGTGTCGGATCTTTGAACCACGGCGCATCGATCACGTCGGCCCTGCCGAACTCGGGCAGCACCCGCGTCCAATGCGCCGGCGTGTATGGCAGCACGCCGAGCCAGCCATCCTTGGTGCGATAGGGGCGGCGGTCGCGGGCGACAGCGCGTTGGTATCCGGCGCTTTCCGCGCTGCCCCAGGTGGCTGCCGACAGGTGCTCGTTGAGATTGAACGCCACCATGGCCTCGAACATCGGGATCTCGACGTAGCCGGGAACGGCGCCGCTGCGCTCACGATGCAGCAGCGCCGCGAGGACCGCGTATACCAGATGCAGCCCGGTCACCTTGTCGGCGATGATAGAAGGCGCGTATTGCGGCGTGCCATCGCGCATCTGAACCAAGCCGGCAAAACCCGATGCCGCCTGGATGACATCGTCGTAGGCGGGCCGACCCGCATAAGGTCCGTCGCGGCCGTAGCCGACGGCTGCGCAATAAATCAGTTTGGAATTGAGTGCCCGCGCTGCGTCGAATCCGAACCCGAGCTTGTCGAGCGCGTCCTGACGCATGTTGTGGATCAGAATGTCGGCGGTCGGGATAAGCTTTTCGAGCGCGCGCCGCCCGCCCGGCTTCTTCAGATCGAGCCGCACCGAACGTTTGTTGCGATTGTTGTTGGCGAACAGCGCCGAAAGACCTGGTGCCGCGACCGGCGCGATGGGCCGCATATTGTCGCCCTCCGGCCCCTCGATCTTGATCACATCGGCACCGAGATCGCCGAGAATCTGCGCGCCGAACGGACCGAGGATCACGGCCGTCAGGTCGAGGATGCGGATGCCTTTGAGAATGGGAAACATGGAGCGGGACCGGAAACCTGAAAAAGCCGATGACGTACGCCAGCTTAAGCCAATCCGCCGCCATCCGCACCAGCGGAAGTTACGAGAGCTTGCTGATCACTTGAGGCCTGTTGCGGCCTGGCACGGAACCAGACGACCAGCGCCGTCGTCAGTGCGAACGCCACTGCGAGCGCCGGCGACGGCATCTTGATCGACAGGATTGCCAGCGCTATCAGAGCGAAATTCAACACCGCCACATGTGTCGTCACCTGCGCATGTGTCATGCCGCCGAGCACTGCGGCCTGATAGGCATGTTCGCGGTGGGCCTGCCAGGGTTTCGCACCGCGCCACAACCGGATCATCAAAGTGCTGGTCGCATCGACGACGAAATACAGCGGCAAAATGACTGCCGCCGCCCGATGTCCACGCAAAGCCAGATCGAACATCATAAGACCGAACACAAATCCGAGCGGAATGCTGCCGACGTCGCCCATGAAAATCCGCGCCGGTGCCCAATTCCAGTAGAGATAGCCGAGCGACGCCGCGGCCAACGCAATCGCCAGTTCCGGCAACCCGCTGATCAGTGGCGTCCCACCGGGATGCAGGTACAGGAGCAGCGCATAACCGGCCGCGACCGCAACGGCACCGACGCCTGCCAGGCCGTCGATGCCATCCATGAAATTGGTGAGGTTGAGCATCCACAGCCAACCAAGCCCGAGGAGCACATGCTCGCCCAAGATCGGTATCGACGGCAACAGCCGTGCATGATTCTGCAAGTTCCAGATGGCAGCCGCGACCAAAAACGCCTGAGCGACGAAACGCAGCGCCGGATGCAACGGCCTCACGTCGTCGATCCACGAGATTGCCGCGAGCGCGACAATGGTTGCCGTCGCCACCGTCATCGATGACGTCACCGGACCGCCGACCAGCAGCCACACCACGAGCGTCGCCCCGATCAATCCAAGGCCGCCCCCTACGGGTGTTGGAATTTTATGCAGACCGCGATCGGTCGGCAGCGCCAGATGTTCGGCATTGCGCACAGCCGCGAGCACAAGCCCGGTCAGGCCCCAGCCGAGCAGTCCCGCCGCTAATCCGATCAACAACTGTTGCACGATACCGCCCTGCCCCTGACAACCCTGCCATATCGCCCCGGAAGACGCGGCGCAACGACCGGATCAGGTAACTATGTATACCACCGATTTGATCCGCCTTGGTTGCTCTTGAGCCCTTACTTAATCGATTGCGCCTGCGTGATCGACGTTTGCTCACCCTTTGGAGCGTTGAGGTTTTAGGCCACATGGATTTCACGCATGTGTGCTGCTACCACCCCGCTTCATCCGACATGCCCGTCGCCCCCTGCCCTTGATAGATCGATCCTCATGGCCCGCCTGCTCCTTACTCTCGACAATATCCACTTGAGCTTCAGCGCCTGGCCGTTGCTCGAAGGCACTACCGTTTCGGTCGCAGAAGGCGATCGGCTCTGCGTGGTCGGCCGTAACGGGTCGGGTAAATCGACGTTGCTCAAGGTCGCCGCCGGCCTTGTCGAACCTGACAAGGGCACCCGCTTCGCCCACCCCGATGCGCGCATCTCCTATCTGGCGCAGGAAGCGGATTTTACTGGCTTTCACACCACGGCCGACGTGATGGAAGCCGCACTCGGTCCAATGGACGACGCCCAGCGCGCGCAACGCCGCCTCGAATCCCTTGGCCTGTACGGCGGTGAAGACCCCGCGCAACTTTCGGGTGGCGAAGCGCGCCGTCTCGCCATTGCCTGCGCCCTCGCTGGCGAACCGGAATTGTTGCTGCTCGACGAACCGACCAACCATCTCGACCTGCCGGCCATCGCCTGGCTGGAGAAGGAAATCGCAGGCTTGAAATCCGCCGTCGTCATGATCAGCCATGACCGACGCTTTCTCGAAACCCTGTCGAATTCGACGGTCTGGCTCGATCGCGGCAAGGCCCGGCGCACCGAACAAGGTTTCGGTGCCTTCGAAGCCTGGCGCGACGACCTGCTCGAACAGGAAGAAGCCGATCGCCACAAGCTCGACCGCAAGATTGCGCGCGAACAGAAATGGATGCACGGCGGCGTCACCGGGCGGCGCAAGCGCAACGTCCGCCGCGTGCGCGAGCTGCACGACATGCGGCAGCAGAAAGCCGACCAGCGCCATCTCAAAGGTGATGCCGTACTCGTCGCATCCGAAGCGGAAACCGCTGGCAAGCTGGTGATCGAGGCCAAGGGGATCTCGAAGACCTTCGACGGTCGCACGGTAGTCGCGCCGCTGTCGTTGCGTGTGGCGCGCGGCGACAGGCTCGGCATCGTCGGCCCGAACGGTGCCGGTAAAACGACAATGATCAAGATGCTGACGGGCCTGCTGCCGCCCGACACCGGCACATTGAAACTCGGCACCAACCTCGAGATGGTAGCGCTCGATCAGCGTCGCGACGAACTCAACCCCGAATGGACGCTGGCGGAAGCTCTGACCGGGGGTCGTGGCGATCAAGTCACGATCAACGGCGTGGCACGCCACGTCGTCAGCTACATGCGCGACTTCCTGTTCGACGCTGATCAGGCGCGCACGCCGTTGAAGGTGCTGTCGGGCGGCGAACGCGCCCGCGTGATGCTGGCCCGCGCACTGGCCAAACCCGCCAACTTCCTCGTCCTCGACGAACCGACCAACGACCTCGACCTCGAAACGCTGGATTTGCTGCAGGAAATGCTCGCGAGCTTCGATGGCACGCTGCTGCTGGTCAGCCACGACCGCGACTTCATCGACCGCGTCGTGACCTCGGTTATCGTCAGCGACGGTGACGGCCAATGGACCGAATACGCCGGCGGCTACACCGACATGCTCGCCCAGAAAGCACTCGAAGCGCCCGACAAGCCGCTGTCGCGCAAAGAAACCAAAGCTGCCGAAAAGGTCGCCGCCGCCGTTTTGGCCGGCCACGGCGCAACACGCCGCAAAATGAGCTTCAAGGAGAAGCACGCACTCGAATCGCTGCCAAAGGAAATGGAATTCCTGACCAGCGAAATGGCACGCTTGGATAAGATACTGGCCGATCCGAAACTTTACGCGCGCGATCGGGCAACATTCGACGACGCGACCAGGAAGCTGACAACGGCCCGCACGCGCCACGCCGCAGCGGAAGACGAGTGGCTGACGTTGGAGATGCTACGCAGCGAGGTCGAGGGCTGACCGCCAATTCACGACGAAGGCGTGAGGCACGCTTTGACGCTCGCAGCCAGATTGCGCATCAGCGTGTCGTACAGCGCCGGACCAGGCTGCAGCCCAGCCCCTTCGGGATCGAGTGTGCCGGTCCGCGCGGCCGTCCCCTCGGTAATTGTCGCGATCACCTTGGCGTCGAAGTTCGGCTCGCCGAACACGCACGTCGCACCTGATTTCGTGATCTTGGCCCGCAGCGCCGAGAGCCGTTTCCCACTCGGCGGTATCTCCGGATTGACCGTGATCGAACCGGCCACCGAGAGGCCGAAGCGCTTCTCGAAGTACTGGTAGGCGTCGTGAAAAACGATATAGGGCTTGCCGGCGAGCGGCGACAGCTCGCGCTCGAGATCGGATGCCAACGCGTCAATCCCGGCCTTTGCGCTGGCAGCGTTCGCGCGATAAAGCGCTGCTGAGGCTGGCGTCCGGCGTCCGAGCGTCTCGGCGATCTGGTCGAGCATCGCCTTCGCATTGGCCGGATCGAGCCAGACGTGGCCGTCGACTTCCCCGCCGTCGGCATCGGTGTGCACATGGGCATGCGCCGCTTCGTGGGTGTGGTCTTCGAACGCCCCGCCTTCGCGCAGCGGCAAAGTGACGACACCCGGAGCTTGCTGCAGCGTTACCAGAACAGTCGCCGCCGGCAGGGACTTCGCAGCCTTGATCGTGAAAGGCTCGACTTCCGCCGACATGCGGAACACGACTTCGGCAACCGCGAGCTTCTTGGCGTCGGACGGCTTCATCACATAGGCGTGCGGTGAGGCACTGCCACCGACAAGCAGTTGCGGTGACCCGGTTGCACCCATGACTTGCGCCACCAGAGCGTGCACCGGCTTGATCGTTGCCAGAATTTTCGCGTCGACCTCGGCCTGCGCCCAGACAGCCGATGCAGCCCACGCCGCGATTGCCACGAGCAAAAGCCTGAAGGGCGGTAACTTGGCGTTTCTCATGAGGCAGGGCTTCCGCAGACTGGGGCGTTCGACCGATCCGGCATAATGTAATAATGTAACACTTGCAATCCATGTCGTTTCGGTTGCGCCGTCGGCATCCACGACGGTCGCATCGCAACAGGTCATTGCATCGCCATAGAGTGCGGCTTATTCCTCGCCGTGCCTGCCCGCAGTTGGAGAGCCCGATAATGACGAACCCGGTATGGACGAGACTGCGCTCGGGCTTGAGTGCAATGGCTTTGATAG
>JANYHG010000097.1 GCA_025359165.1 Hyphomicrobiaceae bacterium | reverse complement strand
GTGGTCACCTGACGCCTATGACTGTGCCTAAAACTGTGTCTAATATCTTCATCGCTGACTGTTATGTCGCTGCAATAACAGCATCTTAGAATCCTCACTGGCCTGCCCCGTACGGGGCGCCAGTACTTAGTAATGTGTGCGAACATTCTCGCCCCGCGACTGACGTCGCGAGCGTGAACCTGTCGCAGCATCGAACAGCGTAGCCGTTGATGGCTACTGAAGCCAACACCGCTGTTAAAAAGATCAACGACAAAGCAGAGCGCGAGGCCTGAGAAGCCTACGCCGTTGCTGCTGTTGCCCAGGTCCAGCAGGCTAAAGCGCTGGCATGCAGCGTGACTGGCGACAGGTGGTCTGCGCGTAAGCTTGTCCAGCTTGACCAATGCCTCGAACTCAAAACACCCAAGCGCGGTCCGCCGAGGCTGGAGCGCGCTCGAACGCCCTGACGCAGTGCCATAACGACAAAGCCGAGAAGAACGCGTGGGAGACGCTTGAAACAGCACTTGCCGCCGCGCCTGCTCCCCAGGCGGCGCCGCCGACAGAGGCACAAACAGCGAACGACGACGCGATAGGGTCGGAACCGACCGTCGTGGCGATCTTAGCGGCGGGCCAGCGGGAGACGAAATCGACGACGCTGGGAGCGTAAAACCTTTTCCGCGACGACCGACCGCTCACATCCAACCGAGGAATAGGTAGGTCGCTCACATAGCGGTCAGCTGGAGCGCTTCGTTATCCACGGCGAGCCTGGGCCGGAGCGCTCAGCCTCGTCCCCATCCGTCAAGTCTAGCAGCGGTTTCAGCGAAGGATCGGCATCTATGATGTGTCCAACGCCGATTACTCTCCCATCAGAGCTAAGGTGATCGCCACCACAAAGGAATTGGAAATGGCCACCGACCCGACATAACAGGAGCACGGGCTTTCTATCTTCCAAGACGTGGATGCATGCGTACGCTTTAGAATGATACTTCATGCTTGAGCCCCTGTCGCTTCGACAGAGCGTAGTCGGCTGAACCAAAAAATCCAACTTACGCGTTGTCCACTCCCGATGAACTTCAGCTAGTCGGAGAACAATGCGTGGCCGGTCACTCCGCCCAAACCCCGGCCCCAACACCCGCCCCAACCATCCCCCGTCACCCCACCACGCCTTCCCGGCGCAGCGCCGCGGCCGCCACGCCGTCGACCCCGACAGCCGCCAGTATTTCCTCCGTGTGCTCACCCAGCGCAGGCGCGCGCTGCGCGGGCGGCACCGGTGCGGACGCCAGCGTGAACGGTGCCGCCAGCGTCAGCGGCATGTCCGGATTTGCCGTCGCGACGACAGCGCCGCTGGCCCGCGCCTGTGCGTCCTCGGGCAGATCCTTGAGTTGGCCGATGAGCCCGACGGGAATGTTGTGCCGCTGCCATTGCAGACGCCAATGGGCCCAATCCCTGCTCGCGAAAATCGGATCGAGGATCGCCACCATCGCGGCCGAATTTTTTCGCCGCGGCGACAGTTCGGCAAAGCGCACATCGTGCTCCAACTCGGGCGCACCGACTGCTGCGCAGAAATTCGGCCACGTCCTGTCTTCGCGCACGACGGCGATTTGCATCCAGCGATCGTCGCGCGTGCGATAGATATTGCCAAGCGAACTGCGCGGCCGATCGCGCGGTGGTCGCGGCGGCAGATGCGTGCCCAGCAGCGCCGCCTGCGCGCCGACGCCGTTCGACCACAAGCCGTTGGCAATCAGCGAACTCGCCACGTGCTGCCCTCGTCCCGTTTTCTCGCGCGTCCATAGCGCCATCATGATCCCGGCGAGCAAGCTCATGGCGGACGCTCGGTCCCCCTGCCCTGGCATGGCCACGCCCGGCGGCTGGCCCTCGTAGCGATTGGCGTCGAGCAGGCCGGAACGCGCGAAGTACGCCGTCGAATCGAAGCCGACCTGGTTCACATCCGGTCCCGTTTCGCCGTAGCCGGTGAACGACGCATAGATCAGCCGTGGGTTCAGATCGCGGACGTGGTCATAACCGACCTTCAACCGGCCTCGCACTTTCAACGGATAATTGGTGATCATCACGTCGGCGGTTTCGATCAGCCGGTACAGCACTTTCTGCCCGGCCTCGGTTCTGAGATCGATGGCGATCGAGCGCTTGCCGCGACTGTCCATCTCCCAGGGGTAATTGACCACACTGGGCGGATAACTCGCCAGGGACCGCATGTTACGGTTGGGATCGCCCGTCACTGGTGGTTCCACCTTGATGACGTCGGCACCGTAGTCGGCCATGACGGTAGCAGCGACAGGCGCTGCAATGAACGACGCCACGTCGAGCACACGAATGCCCGCAAGCGGCAAGGAAGTCGGCGACGCGTCGGTCATACGGAAAAGCCCCACGGACACTGTGTCAGTATCGAACCGTCGTTCGCCACAGACTGAAGGTCAAGTGATCACGCGCACGCGGCAGCCGGGCACGCAGCGCTTATTGCTCCGCGTGCCCTAACCTGCTTTGATTTGATACCGCTTCGCTACAGACTGCGAGTTCGTCCATGCCGACATCAGACTTGGCCTTCATGAGTGCCTCGGAACTCGCGCCGCGCATTCGCCGACGCGAAATTTCTTCCCTTGAGGTGACGCGCGCCACGCTCGCCCGCATCGACGCCCTGCAGCCGGCGCTCAATTGTTTCATTACCGTGTGTGCCGACGCAGCCCTCCGCGATGCCGCCGCCATCGACGACCGCATCGCACGCGGCGACGACGTTGGACCGCTGGGCGGTGTGCCGCTGCACGTGAAGGATCTCGTCGACACCGCCGGCGTCCGCACCACGTTCGGCTCCTACATGCACGAGCACAACGTGCCCAAGACCGACGCCATATCCGTTGCGCGTCTGAAGAAAGCCGGAGCGGTTCTCGTCGGGAAAACGACGACACCCGAGTTCGGCCACATGGTGTGGACCGAAGCCCCGTTGTTCGGCCGCACGGCGAATGTATGGGACCCCACCCGTACAGCCGGCGGCTCGTCGGGCGGCGCTGCGGTCGCCTGCGCTGCCGGCTTGGGGCCCATCGGCATCGGCACCTGCGCCGGAGGCTCGACGCGGATTCCCGCCGCCTGCAACGGCGTCGTTGGGTTCAAGCAATCGCTAGGCCTTATCCCGCACGACATGGCGCCGGAAAGTTTTGGCAACATGAGCTACATCACGCCGATGACACGCACCGTCATGGACACCGCGCTGATGTTGGAAGCCATGGCGGGTCCACATCCGGCCGACGTCCACAGCTTCAGCATGAGCGCTGCTGGCTGCGTCGACGCGGCACGCGGCGACGGCGATCTCAAGAAACTGCGCATCGCCTGGCGGCCATATCTCGGCAACACCGTAATCGACAGCGAAGTCCTTCGCATCACCCGCAACGCCGCAAGCACCTTTGCCGATCTCGGTGCCGATCTGCACGACATGGCCGACGACATGGAACCCACCGAGCCGATGTGGCTAGTATTGTCGACAGCGCTTTGGAATGCGCGCTTCAGTGCGGTTTTACCTGAGTGGCGCGATCGCATGTCGCCGACACTCGTTCGCCAGATGGCCGGCGGCAAAGAACACACCGCCGAGATGCTGGCCCGCGCACACATCGAACGCACCAAGTTGTATCGCAAAATTCAGGGCTGGTTCGAGCATACCGACATCATCGCCATGCCGACGCTCACGCGCACCGCCGTGCCGCTGCAGGAAGCGCTGTTCGAGCCGATCGAGATCGCCGGCACGAAGGTCGACACGGTCCGCAAGGCGTGGTTTCCCTACACGCATCCGTTCAATCTTTCGGGCAATCCGGCAGTCACGCTGCCTGCGGGCTTTCATTCAGATGGCCTGCCCGTCGCGATCCAGCTCGTCGCCAAGCGCGGTGCCGACGCTCTCCTTTGCCGGGTTGCAGCGCTTTACGAAAAGGCGCGACCTTGGGCTCAGCACAGACCTGCACGCGCGACGATATGAGCGACACACTTACGCAGCGAACGCCGGGGAAAGCATATGCCGCAAGCATTTTCGGAACTGAAAGTCCTCGATTTCACCACCACCATCGCCGGGCCGCATTGCACGCGCATGCTCGCCGATCTCGGTGCCGAGGTCATTAAAATTGAATCCGACGACGGCGACATGATGCGCATTCGCCCGCCGGTGCGTGAGGGCGCATCCGCGCTGTTCGGCCAACTCAACGCGGGCAAGCAAAGTGTCCGCCTTGATCTGAAGAGCGCGCAAGCCGCCGCAGCCGTCCACGCCCTTGTCCGCGATAGCGACGTGCTCGTCGAAAATTTTCGGCCCGGCGTCATGCAGCGTTTCAAATTCGATTACGCAGCGCTGGCCAAAATCAATCCGCGGCTGATCTATTGCTCGATCTCCGGCTACGGCCAAACCGGGCCTGCCGCCGACCAACCTGCCTACGCCCCCACCATTCACGCCGCATCCGGTTTCGACCTCGCCAACATGTCCTATCAGGCCGGACGCACGCAGCCCGACTTCTGCGGCGTCTACGTCGCCGACGTGGTTGCGGGCACCTATGCCTTCGGTGCCATCGGTGCGGCCCTGCATCAGCGCGCGGCATCGGGTGCAGGTCAGCATATCGACGTCTCGATGCTGGAGTGCATGCTCAGCCTGACGCTCATCGAGCAGGTCGCGGCCCAATTCGAAATGCCGCCGCCACCGAAACGCCCGATGTTCGGCCCGGTCGCCACGGCCGACGGCTTCGTCATGCTGGCCGTCGCCAGCGAAAAATCGTTTCAGGGCGTGGCGCGCGCTGCCGGTCGCGAGGATTGGATCACCGATCCGCGCTTCGCCAGATACATGGAGCGGCGCACGCATTGGTCGGACCTGATCGACGAATTCGAGCTGTGGTCGAAGACGCTCTCGTCCGCCGCCACGCTGGCCGCGCTGTCGCGCGAAGGCGTGCCCGCATCCAAGTATCGTACTGTTCGCGAGGCCCTTGCAGATCCCCAGCTGGCTCACCGCAACGCTCTGGCGCGCGTCGCCGACGCGGGCGGCCACTACAATGTGCTCAACGTGCCGTTCCGGATGAGCAACTCCGAGCTTGCCCCCGGCCCACGCGTCCCCAGCCTCGGCGAGCATACGGCGGAAATCCTGGCCGCCCTCAAACGAAAACGATGATCCTCACGCAGCTATCGGCTTGGGCATTCCTGCGTACGTCATGGCCACGCAGGTGGCCATCCACGACAAGCATCGGCGATCTCGAAGATTCACTACTCGCTACTCACTACCACCACTCCCTCACTTCCGCCCCGGCACCATCAGGATCGCCTCACCTTCCAGCACGACCTTGTCGCCCACCTTGCGCAGGCACTCGAAACGGGCGCGCCGCTTGGCCGGCATGAGATCGACGATGCGCACGCTTGCGACGACATGATCGCCGTGCCGCACCGGACCACGAAAGTTCAGCGTCTGCGAAACATAGATCGCCCCCGGCCCCGGCAGACGCATGCCGAATACGGTCGAGATATAGCCGGCCGTCAGCATGCCGTGGGCGATCGGCGTCTTGAACGGGGTGGTGGCCGCGTAGCTTGCATCGAGATGCACCGGATTATGGTCGCCCGTCACGTCCGCGAACGTGATGATGTCGGCATCTGTTACTACGCGTGCGTAGCTCGCCTCCTGCCCGAGTTCGAGATCTTCAAAGGCGTAGCTTTTGGTGTCCGACATCGATTTCGACGGCTCCCTGTTCTTCGACGCGGAACGCTAAAACGCTTGCCCGCCACTGTGAAGCATTTTTGCGGCCGACGATCGCCAATCCGGCCCACGCCATGGCCTGCTTAACGCTTTGTTCACCATTCCAGCCAAAACTCGCCGTGCGCACTGGCGCATCTTCGGACGAAGTGTGATCGCGGTTCGTCGCAGATGCGACCAAACAGGAGCATCCTCCGATTGCCTCAATCGGAAGATGCTCTGCTTGCGTCGGCGGCTACGGCGGAACGGTGGATATGCGAACTTTGGCACTATTGCTTGCTTTCGTAGCCATTGCGAAAGTCTCGACGGTGCAATGGTTGTATCGCTCAGCCAGCGACGATGTGATCGTCAATGCCTACCGCCCGCGTGCGCTGGAAGCCTGCAGCCGCGATGCGCGGCGGGTCTTCGGCCTCGACGCCTCCGCGTGGGCACAACCGACCCGGATCCACCTCGAAATCGGACGGCGGATCGACGGTGTGCAACTTTGGCAAGTCGATGATCCCGCCTGGTCGCAGCGCTGGCGCAACCCGTTTCTGCATCTCACAGCCGATGCCAATGGCTCGCAATACCGGTGTGTCTACGATGTGATGGCCGGTACCGCGTCCGCCACCAAAATCTGACCAAAATCGCTTTTGCAACGCCCGTCGCCGCGTTTGGGACGAACGCTCATCCATCCTTAACTTTCCTTTAGCGCCATCGTTACGGCGGTTGGCGTTTGCTGTCTCAGATAAAGCGCGGGCGATTTCGACAAGCCTGCAAAGCCGAATGTGTAGGCGTTGGCACAATGGTGGGCAGAGTAGCGGATACGGGCGTGTTGGGCGCGGCGGGTGAGATGTTGCCCTCCGGTCGCGCAGCCCAACCACGATCGCGGCGCGTTGCGATGGACATCGTCGCATTCGGCGATGTTCTCGGGTGCTTTGCCGGCGGTCTTGCAGGCGGCGCGGCGGTCGTGTGGCGTGGTGATACCGATGTGCAGTGGCTTCAACTCATCCAGGTCGGCCTGTTGACGTCGCTGTTCTGTTATCTGGCGCTGCGCCATTTCGGCTTCTATCACTTGGACCGGATACACAAGATCGCCATCAAGCCCCATTACGTCGTGGCGGCCCTCGGCCTCGCGATGCTCACAATGTATGGCCTCGGCCTACCCCACGGCACCCGCGTCGATCATGCCCGCACATGGTACGGCGTCTGGATGTTGACCAGCGTCGCCGCCATCGTCGCCAACCGTTACTTTGCGCGCAACGTCATGACCGCCCTGACCCGGCAAGGTGCCTTCAAGATGCGCGTCGCCCTCTATGGTACCGGCGCGTTGGCCGAACGGATCACCGACACCCTGCTCGGGCCCGGCCAACAGATCGCCTTTGCCGGTGCCTTCGACGACCGCGCCGCTCCCGAGCGTTCTGCAAACATCGGTCCCGGTGCGTGCGGTGGTCTCGACGACCTCATCGCTCTGGGACGCACCGGCGCAATCGACCAGATCATCATCGCTCTGCCGCAGTCCGCTGACCGGCGCACCGCCGACGTCGCGCGACGGCTCGAACAGTTGCCCGTCAGCTTGCACATCGTCACCCACATCGCCGGCGATCTGGTCGATGCGGCCGCCATGCATCACGTGTCTGCGCTCGGTAATGTCGGACTGCTCGACATCAAGACCAAGCCGCTCGCCGATTGGGGCCGCTATCTCAAATCCGTCGAAGATTACGTGATCGCCAGCCTCGCCCTCGTGGTCGCGCTTCCGGTCATGCTCGTCGTAGCCATCGCCATCAAGATCGACAGCCCCGGCCCCGTGCTGTTTCGTCAGCGCCGCCATGGCCTCAATCGTCGCGTCATCGAAGTTCTGAAGTTCCGCTCTATGACCGTGACCGAAAACGGCGCCGACGTGCGGCAGGCGACGCGCACCGACGCCCGCGTCACGAAAGTCGGCAATTTCCTGCGCCGCTCCAGCCTCGACGAGTTGCCGCAGCTCATCAACGTGCTCCGTGGCGAAATGAGTTTGATCGGGCCGCGTCCACACGCCCTCGTCCACGATGATCATTACGGCGAAATGCTCGAGCGCTACGCCAACCGCCATCAGGTCAAACCCGGCATGACCGGCTGGGCGCAGGTCAACGGCTTCCGTGGGCCCACCGAGACCGCCGACAAGATGGCCGATCGCGTCGCCTGCGATCTCGTCTACATCGACCGCTGGTCGCTGTGGCTCGACCTGAAGATCCTGGCCCTGACCGTGCTGGTCGGCTTCCGGCACAAGAACGCGGTTTGATAAACTCGATTATTTCACTTCGGCTTTTTGTTTGGCCAATCCCGCGTCGAAGGCCTTTTCGAGCGTTCCGATATAAGCGTTGAATTCACCCGGCACGACGAACGGATTGGGCGATCCCGGAGCGACCTTTGCGCGCTTCTCGGCCATGCCGTACATTTCGGGATGCGGAGCCAACAGCACGTCGGCTTTGGTGCCGCGTCCCCACGCAAAAGTTTTCTGATAATCCTCGACGATACCAGGATGCGTCGGCATGCCTACGAGACGATTGAGAGCGACAGTCGCACTACAGAAAAAAATGACCGATCGCGTTTCCGCGCCGTCCCTGACGTTCATGCTCCAACTCGTGCAGCCGGGCGAGTGGCCGGGCGTTGCGTGCGCTGTCAGCGTGACGTCGCCGAGCGTGACGGTGTCACCCGACTTCACGGTGCGATCTACCTTAACCGGCGGAAACTTCAGCTCGGCTGCCGTTTCGCGGCCGGGATAGTAACCGCCTTCGAGCAACGGCTTGTCCGCTTCTCCGGCAATGAGCTGCCCGCCGCTCGCCAGTTTCATCTCCGCCAACCCGCCGGTATGGTCGATATGGGCGTGAGTATTGATCAGCAGTTTGATGTCGGCGACTTTGAAACCGAGTTTTTCGACACTGCTTTTGATCTGCGGCGTTGCTTCGGGCATCGCCGTATCGATCAACACATGGCCTTGCGGCGTCGTGATCAGATACACGGCCAGTCCGTCTGTTCCGACGTAGTGAATGTTGCCGATCAAAGTGAACGGCTCGGTCGGCTTGTTCCAGCGAGCGAGCGACTTCTCGAGTAACTCCTTCAGGGATTGTGCGTGCGCAGTCGCCGTGAACATCCCCAACACGCAGGCAGCAGCAGAAATGATCAGACGCATCTCGGATCTCCAGACGAGTTTTGCGAGACGCGGCCCGGACACCGTCTCGGCTCGCAGCCACTTCTCGATAGCGACGTATACCGACGGTCATAAGTACTGACTTATGATTGTCGGTATACGCGCGCGGGGTGGCGGGGCGGCCGCGCGCAAACAAAAGAGAGATACCGACGCCTCGATTTTTTGCTTTGGGGCCAGAAATTCTGACCACCGGTATTAGAACCCAAGGCCATCCTTGACGATGACCCAGCGGCCTTTCTGCACTTGTTGCACCGACGTGATGGTGCTCGCCAGATGGTTCGTCTTGGAGAACTTGGTGACCGGCGAGCCGAAGATATCGCGGAACTCGTCGCCCGATTCCAACGCGGTCAGAAGTTTGTCACCGGTCAGCTCTTTACCCGCCATCTTGACGTAATGGGCGAGGGTATAGACGGCGTTGTAACCCAGGATGGCTTGCGTGTTCGGCGTTGCATTGAAGGCTGCGCGATAGGTATCGACCCACGTCTTGATTTTGCCCTTCGCCGTATCCTCGTACGGGATCTCGAAGCCACCCGCAGAATAGAGGCCCTCGACGACCTCTTTGCCGAGCGCCGGCACTTCAATCACGTTGACGGGCGTAGCCCCCAGAAACGCCACCTCCCAGCCGAGTTTCTTGGCTTCTGACATTGCGCCGATCGTCTCGCGGATCACGGTGCCCAGCATGATCATTTCGCAACCATCGGATTTCATTTTCGCGACCGGTGCGCTGAAGTCCGAGGCGCCGCGCTTGTAACTGTTGACCGACGCCGCCTTCATCTTCATGGCGTCGAGTTGTGCCGTGAAACCGTCGAGCACGTTTTTGCCGTACTCGTCATCCTGGTAAAGAATGCAGGCCTTGGTGTATTTTTTCGTTTCGATCAGATATTTCGTCGCCGCCCGCGTGCTCTCGACGTACGGCAGGATATTGTTGAACTTGAGCCGTTCCTGCGGTTTCGCCGGATCGAACTTGAACGTGAACTCTGCGGCCGTCAGCGGAAACAACTGCAGCACGCCCGCGTCCAGCGTCGTATCCTGCGCCGCCAGCACGGTCGGCGATCCCATCGAGCCGAGATTGACGAAAATTTTGTCTTTCTCGATCATTTTCTGCGTTGCGAGCACGGCTTTCTTCGGATCGTAGCCGCTGTCTTCGAGAACGAGCTTGATTTTGCGTCCGTTGACGCCGCCGGCCACATTGATCTCGTCGACCGCGAATTTCATGCCGTTGGCAACCGATACGCCCCAGCCTTTGATCGGCCCGGAAAGATCCTGATGCGTGCCGATCACGATCTCGGTGTCGCTGATCCCTTGATTGGTGACCTTGGTCTTTGCGCCCGACTGCGCCATCGCCGGCACGGCCAACGCGACGACTGCCGCAGCCGTCGCCGCCACTGAAATGCCTGTTATACGCATGTTTCTCTCCTTGGATTGATCGCGTTTCGTCTTGTTCTTGTTAATTAGGCTACGCTTGCCAGTCGCTCGCCGTACATCTCGGCGATGACGGGGGCATACTTCTTGTTCACGAAGCTGCGTTTCAGTTTCATGGTCGGCGTCAGTTCTTCGTCCTCCGGCGTCAATTGCTGCTCGATCAGATAAAACTTCTTGATCGTTTCCACGCGCGCGAAACCTGCATTCACTTTCTCGATTTCGCTCCAGATCAAGTCTTGCACCTCCTTTGCGCGGCACAGGCTGGCGTAGTTCGTAAATGGTATGTCCAGATCCTGCGCATACTTTTCGACGTTCTCCTGGTCGATCATGACGAGGCAGGTAAGGAATGGCCGCTTGTCGCCGATCACGACCGCATCGGAAATGTAAGGCGAAAACTTCAGGCCGTTCTCGATCTCGCTCGGCGTGATGTTCTTGCCACCCGCCGTGATGATGATGTCCTTCATGCGGTCGGTTATTTTGACATAACCCTCGTTGTCGATCATGCCGACGTCGCCGGTATGCAGCCAGCCGTCTTTGTCGATAGTTTCTGCGGTTTTCTCGGGTTGATTGAGATAACCTTTGAAGACGATATCGCCCCGGATCAGTATCTCGCCCGCAGGCGAGAGTTTGACTTCGCACCACGGCACCGCCTTGCCGATCGTGCCGAGCTTGATGCGAGCCGCCGTCATCGACGTGGCCACGCCGCCGTTTTCGGTCTGGCCGTAGACTTCGTACATGTTCATTCCCAGCGACAGATACCAACGGACGAGTTCCGGCGAGATGGGGGCTGCCCCCGTGAACAATCGCGTCGCCCGGTCGATGCCGAGCATCTTGCGAATGTTGCGCAGCACCAGCCAGTACCCGGCCTGGTTCGCCAACCGCAGTCCGATGGATGCACGCCGCCCCTCGAGCTTCGCATCCGCCACCTTCTGGCCGACACCGATCGCCTTGGCATAGGCCCACTTCTCCATCGGTGTCGCATCCTTGAGCGCGATCATCGTCGACGAATAGAACTTTTCCCACACACGCGGCACGGCCAGAAATGCAGACGGCTGCACCTCGCGAATATTGTCCGGCACTGTCTCCGGGCTTTCCGCGAAATTCATGATCGAACCGGTCGCCACCGAATAATAATAGCCCCCAAGCCGCTCGGCGACATGGCACAGCGGCAAGAACAGCAGTCGCTCCTCCCGCCTTTCGACGGGAAACAACGCCTCGGCGTGCTTCATCTGGGTCGTGACATTCTTGTTCGTCAGCATCGCGCCTTTGGGCGGCCCTGTCGTGCCCGAGGTATAGACGAGCATCGCCACGTCGTCGGCGGTGCGGCTGTCGATCATCTGCTGGAACATCTGCGGATGCTGAGCACCGTAGGCCCGGCCCTGAGCCGCGAGTTGATCGAGCGACATCGCCATGCCGTCCTTGAACGTCTGCAATCCCTCCATGTCGAAAATGACGATGCGCTCCAGTTTCGGGCAACGCGCGCGACACTCCAGCACTTTGTCGAGTTGCTCGTCGTCCTCGACGAACACCACCTTGGAGCCGGAATCGTTCAACAGGTATTCCACCTGCTTGGCGCTGTCGGTCGGATAGATGCCGGAGGAAACGCCGCCAGCGCACAACACCGCCATGTCGGCAAAGCACCATTCGGAATTCGTGTTCGCGATGATCGAGGCGACGTCACCCGGCACGAAGCCGAGCGCGTGCAGACCGTGAGCCAGATCCTGCGAGCGGGTAAACCACGCGTTCCACGTAATCGTGCGCCAGATGCCGTGATCCTTTTCGCGCATCGCCGTCCGCGTTTTGCGCGCGTCCACGCCGAGCAGGAAACTCTTGGCGACGGTATCGGCGACAGTGATTTTTGATTTTTTAGCCATCTGAGGTCATCCCGCTGCCTGCTGCACCCCGCCCGATCACTCAATTATCGCCACGTCTTCTTGCGCTTCCAGCGGCGCTCGCCGCGCGCGCTTTCGTCTTTGGCGCCGAGATAGAATTCCTGGATGTCCTTGCTGTTCATCAGCGCTTCGCAGCTGTCCGCCATGACGATGCGCCCGACTTCGATGACGTAGCCATAATGCGCCAATTCCAGCGCCATGCGCGCGTTCTGCTCGACGAGCAAAATCGATACGCCTTCTTCGGCGTTGACGCGCTTCACGATGGCGAAGATTTCCTTCACCAGAAGTGGCGACAGCCCGAGTGACGGCTCGTCCAGCAGCAGCAGTTTCGGCCGGTTCATGAGCGCCCGGCTCAAGGACAACATCTGCTGTTCGCCGCCCGACAACTGGCCCGCAGGCTGTTCGAGGCGCTCCTTCAGCCGCGGAAAGTAGCCGTAGATACGCTCCAGATCGGCGGCAATCTCTTTGCGATCGTTGCGCGTGTATGCGCCCATCATCAGGTTTTCGCGCACCGACAGGAACGGGAACACTTCGCGGCCCTCGGGCACATGGCTCAGCCCCATCCGCACGATCTTGTCGGCATCCATGCGCTGGATCGATTGCCCCGCAAATTCGATCGAGCCCTTGAGCGGATCGAGCACACCGGAGATGGTCTTGAGGATCGTCGTCTTGCCCGCGCCGTTGGCCCCTAGAACCGTCACGATCTGGCCGCGCGGCACCTCGAGGCTGACACCACGGATGGCCATGATCGGCCCGTAGTAACTCTCGATATTGGAGACCTTGAGTATCGGACCGGTTTCCGGACTGGCGCTCGTCATCGTGGTCACGCCCCCAGGTACGCGGCGACGACGTCGGGGTGGCGCTGCACTTCGTCGGGCGTCCCCTGCGCCAGCACCCGGCCATAGTTGAGCGCCAGCACCCGATCCGATACCCGTCGCACCAGGCTCATGTCGTGCTCGACCATCAGCACGGTGATCCCCAGATCATTCTTGATATCGCGTATCCAGAAACTCATGTCGTCGGTTTCTTCCACGTTGAGTCCCGACGACGGCTCGTCGAGTAAAATCAACTTCGGCTCCGAGCACAACGCGCGCGCCACTTCCGTCACCTTGCGCACCCCGTAGGGCAGCCCGGCGATCAGCTTGTCGCGATAGGCCTGCAGATCGAGGAACTCGATCACTTCTTCGACCTTCATGCGGTGCGCACGTTCCGCCCGCTTGACGTTGGGCAGGAACAGCATCTCCTGCCACAACTGCGTTCTGCTGTGACAATGGCGACCGACCAGGAGGTTCGACAACAGGCTCGCGTTCTCGAACAGCTCGATATTCTGGAATGTCCGGGCGATGCCGAGCTTGGCGATCTGGTGCGCCGGCAATTTGGTGATGTCGCGCCCATCGAAAAACAATTTGCCGCTGGTCGGATTATACAGCCGCGAGATCAGGTTGAAGATCGAGGTCTTGCCGGCACCGTTAGGGCCGATGATGGTGTAAACCTCACCCTTCTCCACGTCGAAACTCACGCCGTCGACAGCCTTGAGACCACCGAATTGCAGCGACAGATTTTCGACCCTGAACAAGGACGTCATCGCGTCGACCTCCCAAGGCAAACCGACACATGGTCATGGCCGCGAAGGCGGCCATCCACGACAAGTTTAAACGCATTCGCCATACCAATTCCGCTTGCATCTGAAACAGTCAACGAGCGGGGCACGCAGAGGATTGCCGTGGACGGCCGCCTGCGCGGAAATGACGAAAGTAGGCAATGGTCGACACGTAAAATTGTCATCGGTTCCGCTCCGATTTGACGTAGACTTTCTGGCGCTTGAACGTCGCAGTCTTGTAGAGCGGAAACATCTGGAAGAAGAGCTTGATCTTGAGC
>JANYHG010000041.1 GCA_025359165.1 Hyphomicrobiaceae bacterium | reverse complement strand
GGAGCAGTTGTCGGGATCGCCGTTCACGGCACCGCGCGCCACCAACGAGCGCAGCTGGCTCTATCGAATCCGGCCATCGGTGATGCATTCGGGCGCGTTTAAGGCTCACTCCAAGGGTTTGTGGCGGACTGCGCCCTGCGTGGAGCTTGAGGTGCCGATCGCGCAGATGCGGTGGTCGCCGTCGCCCTATCCGGATGAGCCGACCTCGTTCATCGAGGGCGTGCGCACAATGACCACGAGCGGGGACGCCTCGACCCAGACGGGCATGGCGGCGCACGTCTACGTGGCGACCCGCTCGATGGTGGATGAGGTGTTCTGGAATGCCGACGGCGAGCTTTTGATCCTGCCGCAGGAGGGGCGCGTGCGCTTCGTCACCGAGTTCGGCATCATCGACGTGGAGCCGGCGGAACTGGTGGTCATTCCGCGTGGCTGTAAGTTCCGCGTCGAGCTGCTCGATGGCAAAGCGCGCGGCTATATCTCGGAGAATTACGGCGGCGCGTTCACGCTACCGGAGCGCGGGCCGATCGGCGCGAACTGCCTGGCGAACGCGCGGGATTTTTTGACGCCGGTCGCGGCTTATGAAGATAATGATCGGAAGACGCAATTGACCGTCAAATGGTGTGGCGGTTTCTGGCGGACCGAGTTGCCGGCGTCGCCGTTGGACGTGGTGGCGTGGCATGGAAACTATGCGCCGTATAAATACGATATGCGCCGCTATTCTCCCGTCGGTGCGGTCGGGTTCGATCATCCTGATCCCTCGATATTCTCGGTTTTATCGGCACCGTCGGAGACGCCGGGATCGAACAACGTCGACTTCGTCATTTTTCCCGAGCGCTGGGCTGTGGCGGAAAACACCTTTCGGCCGCCGTGGTACCATCGCAACATCATGAGCGAGTTCATGGGGCTGATCTACGGTCAGTATGACGCCAAGCCACATGGGTTCACGCCGGGCGGGATCAGCTTGCACAACTGCATGCTGCCGCATGGGCCGGATGCGGAGGCGTTCGAACATGCCAGCACGGTCGAATTGAAGCCGGTGAAACTGGCCAATACGCTCGCGTTCATGTTCGAGACGCGGTATCCGCAGCGCGTGACCCGGTATGCCGCCGAATTGTCGACGCTGCAGCCGGATTATGCCAATTGCTGGCAAGGCCTGAAGAAGAAATTCAATCCCAACGGGGTTTGACGAAGCGGACTCGAGTTAACGGTACCGCGCCTTTTTAGCTGAATATATTAACATTAAAAACTAGCGATTTCTCGCCAAAGATACTTAATGCATTCTGCGTGGGTGAATTTGCGATCTGGCGGGTTTTGTCTGTCATGGCGGGAGGGGGTGCGGGGTAAGTTGCGGAGCCGCTCCAGCGCCTTCTGCGTGTGTTTAAGGGGTATTGCAATCAGGAGTGACTGCTGTCCGTTGGAGCGACCAGCGGAAAAAACGTACCGCCGCTCCACACACCAAGGTGGCCGTCGTTTTTACCATCCTCGACGGCGTGTGCGACAAGATCCTGGTAAAGCGCGCGGGTGACGAGTGCTTCCAGCCGACCGCGCACGGTCAGGTAGGGTTTGAGGCCGCCACTGGCCGGCTCGAGCGCGAAGCGGAGCGGATGGGCGGCGTCGCAGGTGACGATATCGTCGACGTTGGTGCGAAAGATCAGGGTTTGCGCTGGGCCGTCGCCGCGAACTTCCATCTCGACGGCCAGAAACGGCGCGTCGGCTACCTTGACGTCGACCTTTTCGGCTGGCGTCACGAGATAGGTGTGGCCGTCGGCATCCTTGCGCAAAACGCGGGCGAACAGTTTGACCAGGGGTTTGCGACCAATGGGGCTGTTTTGATATGTCCAGGTGCCGTCACGCAGGATTGCGAGGCCGATGTCGCCGCAGTAGGGTGGGTTCCAGCGGTCGACGGGGGCTTCGCCGTCGATGGCTTGTTGTTTCAGGATCGCTTCGAGCCCGCCGATCAGCGACGGGGTCGTGGCAGACGTGCGATCATGTTCTGCGGCCATCGCTTCGGCTCCAATCAATTACCGCGCGCCGCGCCTTCGCGACGGGGGTCGGCACCGCCTTCAAGCGCACCGTTCCGGTGCCGCACGATGACGTGCAAGCCAGAGGGCGTGTCCGAGTCGACGACCTTGTGACCATACAACGCCATCTTGAGGCCAATCAGTTCGCCGCCGAGTTTGTTTTCCAGTTCGAACGGCCCGTTGCGGCTGCCGAAATTCGGCAAATCGACGGCCGCCTGCGCATCGAGATGCCAGTCGACGATTCCAACGATGGTTTTGACGATATGCAGGATGATGGTGCTGCCGCCGGCGGAGCCGAGGACAGCGAGCAAGCGGCCATCGGGGGCGAAGATAAACGTCGGAGCCATCGAGGAGCGCGGTCTTTTGCCTGGGGCTGCGGCGTTGGCGACGGGCTGGCCGGCGGCATCGGTGGGGCGGAATGAAAAATCGGTCAGCTGATTGTTGAGCAGGAAGCCGCCGACGAAGCGGTGCGCGCCGAACGCCGTTTCGATCGATGTGGTCAGGGCGACGGCGTTGCCTGATGCGTCGACGATCGAGATGTGGCTGGTGCCGGGGGCTTCGGTAGTGGCGTCGAGGCCGGTGCGTTTGAGGCCGGGTGGTGTGCCGGCAGTGGCTTTCGGCTGCGCTGTATCTGAGGCGATGAGCGTGCGGCGACGTGCCAGATAGGCGCGATCGAGCAGGCCGTTCGGCACCGGCACGGCATCGGGATCGGCAATGAAACGATCGCGATCGGCGAAGGCGAGTTTTTCGGCTTCGGCGATCAGATGCAGCGCGCGCGGTGCCATCGGGACCGGTCCGAGGTCGAACGGCTCGAGCAAGGCGAGTGTCGCGCCGACGGTGAGTGCGCCTGACGATGGCGGGCCCATGCCGCAGATGCGATGACGGCGATAGCTGCTGCAGACGGGGGGGCGGGTTTTGGCGCGATAGGCGGCGAGATCGTCGCGCGTCATGCCGCCGAGGGCGCGCTGCCCGTTTGGTGCGGTTGCGACGATGGCCTCGGCAATCGCGCCTTTGTAAAATGCCTCAGATCCGCTCGTGGCCAAGGTGCGCAAGGTCGTGGCAAATGCCGGGTTCTTTAGCAGGTGGCCGACCGGCCATGGCTTGCCGTACGGATCGAACAGGTAGGACTTCGCCGCTGCATCGAAGCTGGCGGCACCCGCTGGTTCGGCTGACAGTAACCGGTTCAAGCGTGGCGATACGGCGAAGCCTTCGTCGGCGAGTTTGATGGCTGGTTCAAACAGTTGTGCCCACGGGAGCTTGCCGTGGGCACGGTGTGCGGTTTCGAGCAATGCCACCACGCCGGGGACGCCGGTGCTGCCGCCGCTCAGCACGGCGCGGGCAAACGGCAGGGGAGTCCCGTCGTGCTGCAGGAACTGCGTCGGCGAGGCCGACGCCGGTGCGGTCTCGCGACCGTCGTAGGATGCGACCCGACGCCGTCGCGCGTCCCAGTGCAGCAGGAATGCGCCGCCGCCGATGCCTGATGACTGCGGCTCGACCAGATTGAGCACCAGTTGCACCGCTATCGCCGCATCGACGGCGCTGCCGCCGGCATCGAGCATGG
Source organism: Hyphomicrobiaceae bacterium (assembly GCA_025359165.1). Taxonomy (GTDB): domain Bacteria; phylum Pseudomonadota; class Alphaproteobacteria; order Rhizobiales; family Hyphomicrobiaceae; genus JABFRJ01. The sequence goes on along the minus strand of JANYHG010000041.1, from coordinate 1,941 downwards.
CAAGACCGGCATCGGAGGCCAGCGGGTTGGCTGCGACCACCATCTGATGCTTGGCGGTGACGAGCGTCTTGGCGGTGAGACCCGACGGGCTCTCGGGGCTGGGCGGGGCAAGTTGAGCGTGCGCGAGGGACGGCAGGAGTGCTGCCATCGACAGCCAGGCAACCACGTAAGCCCGTGTGAAGGCCGGTGTCATCTTACGCCACCGGCACGGTGGTTTTGACGGTGCGGGAGGTCTTTGCCAATTCGGCCAGGCGTTTCTGCGCGCCGGGGTTCACCATGCCGGCTGAAATGATGATCTTGGCTGCGTCCTCGACCGTGAGATCGACTGCGACGACGGAGGCGCGCGGTACGAATACCACGAAGCCTGACGGCGGCAGCAGATGCGTCGGCATGAAGACGCTGACCAGATCGTCGTCGGGGCGGACGGCTGCAATTTCGTCGGCGGCGGTGCCGGTGAGGAAGACGATGGCCCAGATGCCTTTCGATGGAAATTCCATCAGGCCGACTTTCTGGAACGACTGCGACTGGTTCGAGGCAGCCACGACGCTTTCGAAGATCTGCTTGGTGCCGCGATAGAGATTGCGAACCACAGGCATCTGCCCGAGCATCATTTCGCCCGTCGAGATCACGGTGCGACCGATCAGGTTGGCGGCCTGTGCGCCGATCATGGTCAGGGCAATGACGGCGAAGATCGCGCCGAAACCGGGTACGTTGAATGGCAGATAGGTATCGGGGTTGTAGACGGCGGGGATGTAAGGCTTCACCCAGCGGTCGAACAGGCCGATGACGTAGAGCGCCACGTACAGCGTGATGGTGACGGGGCCGACGATGACGAGGCCGGTCAGGAAGTAATTGCGCAATCGCGCGCTTAAGCGGACGCGTGTCGGCGGGCTGTCGTCCTCGGTCAGTTTCGCCAGGGTGCTCGAGAGATCCGAGGACTGCGCCGGCTTTTGGGCCGTGTCGTTTAGGGAGCCAGTTTTCTTTCGCATCGCGCCTTGCCGTGTGCCCTCGGTATAAGGCGCGCCAGACTGTGCCCGTACCGCGCCGGGAAGGTCATATCACGAGGGACGGGGCGAGGGTAGCGAGAGGTGAGGAGGTCTGGACCGGGTGGGTTCGCTCGAGAACGGAAAAGTAAGCGTCGTCACCGTATTTGTTGTGTGCCCGACGTCGGCGGTGGTCAACCCTCAAACGCATAATGCTTGCCCCGTCATCATTTCCCCTCACATTTGCAGGCATCAATGAGCGCATCGACTTCAATCAAGGTGGCGGTGGCCACGCTCTGCGTCGCCACGGCGGCACTTGCATACGTTTGGACGCGCCCGCCGGTGCAGGCTGGCTATTTCTATCGCCAGATCGTGCGGCTGAGCTACGCCGGCGAACCGATGGAGTTCAATGTCGTTATCGCTTGTAACCGTACGTTGGTCAAAAAGTTTGGCGCGGGGGCGACATTCACGGGGCCGGCTTTTTACGCCGAGCGCGTCAAGGGCAATCATGCCATTGGGTTGCGGCCCACTGCGGGCTGCTCCGGCCACACTACGGACAACGGCGGTGCGCCAGCAGATCTGTTTCCGCTGCTGCACTGGTTTCCGGACGCCGATGACATGTCGTTCAGTATCCTTTACGCGACCGAGGACGCTTTCGAAAATCCGTTAGCGCAGTTTAAGTTTCTCGGCTCGTCGATGCATGCCGCAACGGCGGCAGACTTCGAGCGCTTCGTGATCTCAGCGCGCGAAAAGAGCCTTTACCCGCTTGACGATCAAGCCGCCTACGAGCCGACCGGCCGATTCAAGCGTCCAACCGTGGCGCAGGTTGTCGCTGACAAGGGCAAACTACCGCGCCCGAATTTTATCCACGGCTGGTGTCAGGCCGTTCATCGCAAAGTCTTTTCAGAGAAGGCGCGTGAGGTCGTGCGGGAATTTTGGCCGGCGCATCGGCCGCCGC